>DASTKA010000409.1:0-5633 GCA_035716165.1 Mycobacterium sp.
TGGCGGATCACCGAGATCACCCACGACCGGGTGCTGGTCATCCCCGCGCCCGGCCAGCCGGCCCGGCTGCCGTTCTGGCGCGGCGACGGACTGGGCCGCCCGGCCGAGTTGGGCGCCGCGCTCGGTGCGTTCACCGGCGAGCTGGCCGGCTTGAAGCGGGAGGCCTTCGACACACGGTGCGCCGGGCTGGGTTTCGACGCGTACGCCAGCGACAACCTGTGGGGTCTGCTCGACGAACAGCGGAGCGCCGCCGGGGTGGTGCCCACTGACACCACCCTGCTGGTCGAGCGATTCCGCGACGAACTTGGCGACTGGCGGGTGATCCTGCACTCGCCGTACGGGCTTGCGGTGAACGGACCGCTGGCGCTGGCGGTGGCCCGCCGGCTGCGCGAGCGCTACGGCATCGACGAGAAGCCCACCGCCTCCGACGACGGCGTCGTGGTGCGCCTGCCCGACACCTATTCCGATTTCGCGTCCGGCGCGGGAACCGACGCCCCGCCCGGCGCCGACCTTTTCGTCTTCGACCCCGAGGAGATCGACCCGATCGTCACCGCCGAGGTGGGCGGCTCGGCGCTGTTCGCGTCGCGGTTCCGCGAGTGCGCGGCCCGCGCACTGCTGTTGCCGCGCCGGCATCCGGGGCGCCGTTCGCCGCTGTGGCAGCAGCGCCAGCGCGCCGCCCAACTACTGGAGGTGGCGCGCAAGTACCCCGACTTCCCCGTGGTACTGGAGACCATCCGCGAGTGCCTGCAGGACGTCTACGACGTCCCGGCGCTCACCCTGCTGATGACCGGCATCGCGCAGCGCCGGGTGCGGGTGCTCGAGGTCGAGACGCAGCGGCCGTCGCCATTCGCGGCGTCGCTGCTGTTCGGCTACGTCGGCGCGTTCATGTACGAGGGCGACAGCCCGCTGGCGGAGCGCCGTGCCGCCGCACTCTCGCTGGACAGCACGCTGCTGGCCGAGCTGCTGGGCCGGGTGGAGCTGCGCGACCTGCTCGATCCCGAGATCATCGCCGCCACCGGCCGCCAGCTGCAGCACCTCTCGGCCGACCGTGCCGCCCGCGATGCCGAGGCGGTCGCGGACCTGCTTCGGCTGCTTGGTCCGTTGACCGAGGACGAGGTGGCCGCTCGCGCCGGCGGCGCCGACGTGGGCGGCTGGCTGGAAGGGCTACGCGCGGCCCGGCGCGCCTTGACGGTGTCGTTCGCCGGCCGCAGCTGGTGGGTCGCCATCGAAGACATCGGCCGGCTGCGCGACGGCATCGGCATCGCGGTTCCGCTCGGGGTTCCGGCCGCTTTCACCGAGGAGGTGGCCGACCCGCTGGGCGAATTGGTCGGCCGTTACGCGCGCACCCACACCCCGTTCACCACGGCCGAGGCCGCGGCCCGCTTCGGGCTCGGGCTGCGGGTGACCGCCGACATCCTGGGCCGGCTGGCCGGTGACGGCCGGCTGGTGCGCGGCGACTTCGTCGCCGCGGCCGAGACGCCCGGGGCGCCGGTGACAGGCGGCGAGCAGTGGTGTGACGCCGACGTGCTGCGCATCCTGCGGCGACGGTCGCTGGCGGCGCTGCGGGCCCAGGTCGAGCCGGTCAGCACCGCCTCCTACGGCCGGTTCCTGCCGGCCTGGCATCGGGTGGGGACGTCCGAATCATCGCGCTCGCCAAGTCATTCCGGGCTGGACGGCCTGATGTCGGTGATCGATCAGCTGGCCGGGGTGCGACTGCCCGCGTCGGCGGTCGAGCCGCTGGTGCTGGCCCCCCGGGTACGCGACTACTCCCCCGCGATGCTCGACGAGCTGCTGGCCACCGGCGAGGTCACCTGGTCGGGGGCGGGGTCGATTTCGAGCGGCGACGGCTGGATCGCGCTGCACCCCAGCGAGTCTGCGCCGCTGACGCTGACCGGGCCCGACGACATCGACTTGGGCGACGCCCACCGCGCGGTCCTGGACACTCTGGCCCCCGGGGGCGCCTACTTCTTCCGCCAGCTCACGCAGAGCGGGATGCCCGACTCCGAGCTCAAAGCCGCCCTGTGGGAACTGATCTGGGCCGGCTGGATCACCGGCGACACGTTCGCCCCGGTGCGCGCCCTGCTCGGCGGCACCGGGAGCCGGAAGCGGTCCGCGCCCGCGCACCGGTCGCATCGCCCGCCGCGGCTGAGCCGATACAGCGTCGCGCACCCGCAATCGCGGCCGGCCGACCCGACGGTGGCCGGGCGATGGTCGATCCTGCCGGCGCCGGAGCCGGACTCCACTCTTCGCGCCCACTACCAAGCGGAACTCCTGCTGGGCCGCCACGGCGTGCTGACACGAGGCGCGGTGACCGCCGAGGGCGTGCCGGGCGGGTTCGCCACCCTGTACAAGGTGCTGAGCAGCTTCGAGGACGCCGGCCGGTGCCAGCGCGGCTATTTCATCGAGTCGCTCGGCGGAGCACAGTTCGCCGTCGCCTCAACCGTCGACCGGCTGCGCGGCTACTCCGAGGGGGTCGACCCGGAGCGGCCCGAGTACCGGGCGGTCGCGCTGGCCGCCGCGGATCCGGCCAACCCCTACGGCGCCGCGCTGCCGTGGCCGGCCGCCCGGGGCGAGGGGTCCGGGCCGGGCGCACGTCCGGGCCGCAAGGCCGGTGCGCTGGTGGTGCTGGTCGACGGCGAGCTGGCCTGGTTCCTCGAGCGCGGCGGACGGTCGCTGCTCACCTTCACCGCCGACCCCGCCGCCCATCACGCCGCCGCGACGGCCCTGGCGGACCTGGTCGCCTCGCGCCGAGTCGCTTCGATCCTGGTCGAACGCATCGACGGGGTACCGGCCCTGCAGCCCCGCGCGGACGGGCCCGGCCCGGGCCCCGATCCCGTCCATGCCCTGTCCGACGCCGGATTCGCCCGCACACCACGCGGGATGCGGCTGCGCTGACATGCCCGAAGGTGACACCGTCTGGCACACCGCCGCCGTGCTGCGCGAGCGCCTGCTCGACGGCACCCTGACCCGCTGCGACATCAGGGTGCCCCGGTTTGCCACCATCGATCTCACGGGGCAGGTGGTCGACGAGGTGCTCAGCCGCGGAAAGCATCTGTTCATCCGGGTGGGAGCCGCCAGCATTCACTCGCACCTGAAAATGGACGGCAGCTGGCGGGTCGGCAACCGCGCTGTTCGGGTCGATCACCGGGCGCGCATCATCTTGGAGACCGACACCGTCCGGGCCGTCGGCGTCGACCTGGGCGTGCTGGAGGTCCTGGAGCGCGACCGCGACGGCGACGCCGTCGCGCACCTGGGACCCGATCTGTTGGGCGAGGATTGGGACGCCGCGCTGGCCGCCGCCAACCTGACAGCCGACCCGGACCGGGCGATCGCCGACGCGCTCTTGGACCAGCGGGTGCTGGCCGGGATCGGCAACGTGTACAGCAACGAATTGTGTTTCCTCACCGGGCATCTGCCCACCGCACCCGTGCGCGACATCGCCGATCCCCTTCGAATGGTCTCGCGCGCACGGGACATGTTGTGGCTCAACCGCTTCCGCTGGAACCGGTGCACCACCGGGGATACCCGGGCCGGACGGCAGCTGTGGGTCTACGGGCGGTCAGGAGAGCCTTGCCGCCGCTGCGGCACCCGGATCAACTTCGACGACTCCGGGGAACGGGTGACGTACTGGTGCCCGTCCTGCCAGCGCTGAAGCGCCCCCCATACCGTCTAGTCGCGGGCGTGCCCGAGGAAGAATTGGGCGATCGCCTCTGACCCGTCGAGCGCGCGCGTGGTGGGCCCGATGACGGCCGCCGGCAGATACTGCTTGCCGCCCGGCCACGTGTGGCCGCCGCTGTCGATCTTGAAGAACACCACCTCGGTGTTCGCCGCGCACTGCGTGGACTCGTAGCGGTACACGACGGTGCCGTCGCGGGCATCGGGCAGCGCCTCCATCGCCGGGTCGCCCTGGCAGCCATCGGCCGAGCGCCACTGGCCCACCATGGTGTCCGCCGAGATGGAGTGGCTGACACCGCCGCGTCCGCGCACCGTCCCGCCCTTGAAAGGCACCAGCGGGTCAGCGGTCCCGTGTGCTTCCCAGACCGAGACCGGTTGCGAAGGATGGCAGGCCATCCCCACACCCATGGTGCCCGCGACCGGCGCGACGGCGGCGAAGACGTCGGCGCGATCGCACGCCAGCCGGTTGCTCATGAAACCGCCGTTGGACATGCCCGTCACGAACACATGCCCCGGCGCGATGCTGTAATCGTTCTGCAGCTTGTTCACCAGCCCGACCAGGAAGGCCACATCGTTGATGTGGCGGCGATCGGCGGGCGAGGCGCCACGCCCGTCGGCCCAGCTTTTTTCGTACCCGTCGGGGTAGACCACCAACAGGTTGTGGGTGTCAGCAACCCTGTTGAAGCCCGTCAGGTTGCGCTGCGCGATCCCCGTTCCGCCGCCGCCGTGCAAGCTGAGCACCAGCCCGACGGGTTCGGCCGCGGGCACGTGCAACATATAGGTTCGGTCCATGCCGCTGGATCGAAAAGTGCCCGAAATGTCTTGAGCGCTGGCCGCGGACACGTGCTGCACGCTGCAGCCCGCCACGCATATCGCCGCTACAGCGAGCCACAGCCGCCGCGCATGTGCCATGTCGTCAGATCACCGGCCGCGCGTCGACGAGGGCTCGCCGGGAACACGCGCGCGACGTCGGAGCAAACCCTTGTGTGGCACACACCGCATTATCGGGGATCCGGCGCCGTGTCGCCCCGCAGGACACAGGCATTCGAGCTAGCCGAGCCTCCAGCAAGCAACGGCACTTCTGTTCCACGGGAGTATCAGAAAGGACGACCACCCAGATGCGCAAGCCCACACGGCCGCTGTCGCCTGTGGCGATCGGCGTGGTGCCGGTGGCCGGGGCCCCGCAGCGGCCGCCGTCTCACACGGTCACCGATGCGCCGCGGTCCAACCCGATGATCCGGTCCCCCAGGCCTCGGTGCTGCATCTCCCTGGTGAAGTCGGCCAGCGGTGAAGCGAAGACCCCATAGTCGTCGAAGTGCACCGGGATCGCCTTGGGCAGGGCCAGCATCGCTACGAGTTCGGCGCCCTGGCGGCCGTCCATGGTGACGGTCAGTCCGAACGGCAGCCGCCCGCCGGCCGGCAGCCGCGTGCCGCCGAGGTGCAGCATGCCCGCGTCGATCGGTTCGAACCGCGCGGGGATCTCCTTGAGTTCCTCGATCAGCAAGGTGTCGCCGGAGATGTAGAGCCGGCGCCGGGGCGCCCCATCGTCGGCGGCGAACTCCAGCATGGTGCCCATCACCGGCGGGAGCAGCCGTTGGCTCCATCCCGGCGCGTGGCGCCCCGGCAGCGAGGTGAGGGTGAGGGTGCTGCTGCCTTTGGTGATCGTGTGCTGCTGCCACGTCCGCAGCCCGAGCGCCTGGGCGAAGCCGCGTCTGTGTAGCCGCTGAGCGGCGTGCGGGGTGGTGACGACGGGCAGTCCGTGGTCGAGGCCCTTCTGCGACACCCTGTCCCAGTGATCGCCGTGCATGTGTGAGAGCACGATCGCGTCGACCGGCGGAAGTTCGTCGAGACGCAACGCCGGCTCCTTGAGCCGCTTGGACACCAGCCCATGGCCGAGGTAGGCGCGTTGCCCCCGGTGCAGGAAGTTGGGGTCGGTCAGCAGCGTCAGCCCACCGGCG
>DASTKA010000410.1:0-2366 GCA_035716165.1 Mycobacterium sp.
AACTTGTTCCGTTCGCGTTCCCTGGCGGCCAATTTCTGCTCCGCCACGTTGCGATCTCCGGCCTGCGACACCAAACGCTCGTACTCGCGGCCGTAGTGCTGCTTCAGCCGGTTTGTTTTCCGGCGACTGCTCACCACTTTCGCCGCGACGGCGAGTACTGCCACCACAATCAAGATGGAGACCGCGATCAAAATCCACTCCCAGGTGGGCATTTTGCGCTCCTCTCGTACTCATGCCGATAGCCCGCGCGCCGGGCAACGGCCGTTTGTGACGCCGCGATCAGAAGTAATGACGACGGCCGCCGACGGCCCGTCCGGTGGATCCCAGGATCGCGAGGATCACGCCGGCGATGACGAGGATGATGCCGATGGTCCACAGCACCGCGATCTTGAGCAGAAATCCTACGATCAGCGCGATGATGCCAAGGATGATCATGATGTGCCTCCTCTGAGGTCGATGACTGGCTATCTGGTTGCGCCAGCGATGAACTCAGTCGATCACCCTTAAGGGGGGTGGCAATACACCCCTAGGGAGGTAATCTCGCCGACATGCCGCCGCCTCCCCCTCGCGCACCGATCACGGTTGCGCTTGTCGACGACTACGACGTCGTCGTGAAGGGCGTGGCCAACATGCTGGACCCATACCGCGAACGCGTAATAATCGCCGAACTCGACTCCACCATGCCCGTCGTTGACGTCGTCGATATCGTTTTGTACGACTCGTTTGCCCAACCCGAATCCGACCACGAGGAGATCGGCGTTCTGGTTGCCAACCCTCGGGCGCGCCGGGTTGTGGTCTACACGTGGAACTTTCACCCCGACCTCGTCGAGAGCGCGCGCCGACATGGGGCGCACGGCTACCTCTCGAAGACCCTGCCCGCCCGCGAGCTGGTCGCCGCGCTAGAAGCCGTGCATTCCGGCGACGTGATCGTCAGCGACATAACCGGCCGGGCGCGCAGCGCGCCCGGGCTCGACTGGCCCGGCCGCGGCGAAGGGCTCAGCGACCGCGAGGCCGAGATCCTGGCGCTGATCACCCAGGGCAAGAGCAACGCCGACGTGGCGCGGCTGACCTACCTGAGCCCGAACACCGTGAAGTCCTACATCCGCAACATCTACCGCAAGATCGACGTCGGAAGCCGCACGCAGGCCGTGCTGTGGGGTGTGCAGCACGGGTTCACCCCCGACCACCACCGCATCGAACACTGGCGCGGCGGGCCCTGATCTGGCGAGGTCGGAACAGCCTCAGAACAGCGCCAGCTGCTGGTCCAGCGTGCTGGCGTCGGTGAATTCGTCCATGCTGGTGCCGCCGATGACGGCCCTCACGCAGTTCATGAACTGCGCGTCGGAGAGCACCGGCACCCCAAGCTGCCGGGCGAGGTAGCCCTTGCCCTGCTGCGGGGCGGGGTCGTTGCAGACCACCAGCGACGTCTCCCGGTCGACGCTGTCGCTATAGGCCAGCCCGGCGTGCAGGATCCGCTCCACGAGTTCCTCGTGGGTGCGGCCCACCTCGGCGGCCAACGCCACCCGCATGCCCTGCACCAGGGGCCGGCCGCCGACGTAGGGCCCCGGGTTCAGATACGGGCAGGCCATCCGGGAGGCCAGCACCTTCAGCGGTCGCAACTCGTCATGGGTGACCCGGCCGTTCGGCCAGCGGCGCCGGGTCACCGGATGTATCGGCAACCAGATGTCGCCGTCGCGGGCGAGCTTGAGCGCCGAGGAAAGCACGCCGGTCAGCACCAACGCGTCGTCGAAGGCGTCATGCGGGCGCTCCTGGGTGACGCCCCAATGCGCCGCGAGCGTCTCCAACCGCAGGTTGTCGATCCCCAGGTCCAACCGCCGGGCCAGCTCGACGGTGCACATGACGCTGTCGACGGGCAGTTCGGTCTCGGCCAGCTCGGCTTCGGCCGCAAGAAACGCGTAGTCGAACGCCACGTTGTGGGCCACCAGCGTGCGCCCGCGCAGCACTTCGGCCACGTCGCCGACGATGTCGGCGAACTGCGGCTGGTCTTCGAGCATGGCGGCGGTCAGTCCGTGCACGTGGGTGGGGCCCGGGTCCACTCCGGGGTTGAGCAGGCTCACCACCGATTGCTCGACGTTGCCGTCGGCGTCGAGGCCGAGCGCGGCCACGCTGATGATCCGCGCCTGACCAGGACGAAAGCCCGAGGTCTCGACGTCGACGACGGCCCAGCCCGCGTCCGGCTCGCCGGCCGGCCGACCCCAGGACACCCCGCTCATGCACTGAGGATGGCACGGCCAACCGACATCATCGGTGTCACGCAGCGCCGTGTCGGCCCGGAATTCGATGCGGGCGACCCGCTGCGCCCGGCGCCGGCGCCGCGCTTGCGATCGCGGAATTCGATGCGGGCG
>DASTKA010000411.1:0-5316 GCA_035716165.1 Mycobacterium sp.
TGGTCGAGCGCGCTGATCGTGTTCAGCCGGGCGTTTTTCGAGGTGCTCCACTGCCACGCCCCACCCGTCGTGGCCAGGGCCACCACAGCGGCCAGCGCTGCCGTTGACCGCGCGGCCAGCAGCAGGGGGCGGCGTCGGCGCGTGGGTTGCTCAGCGCCGTCGTCGAACGACTCGGGAGCCGGGTCGTCTAATTCGTCGAATTCGTCGAATTCGTCTAATTCGTCGTCGTTCGGATAGTCGGCGGCCTCGAGGGCTCGAAGCTCGGCAACCGCGTCCAGGGAATAGGCCAGGTCGTCGATCACCTGCGTTTTCTGCAGCTCGATCGGCAGGCCCGGCTCGGTCCCGGACGGCTCGGCGTCCGGGGCATCGGAAGCCGCGCGGTGGTGAACGGGCCGGTCGGGGGCACCGATCTTGGCGATCAGGTCGGCGACACTGACGCCGCCCCCCGCGTGCGATCCGCCCTGTTCGACGTCGTCCACGGGCGGCTCTGCGGGCTCGATCTCAGTCTCGGGCAGCCATCGATGGCGGCGATCGTCGGCCGGTGGTGCGAAGAATCGTTCCCAGGGAGCGGCACCCAAGGGCGGCCGGGTCGCCGGGATCGGGCGAACGTGCGCCCCGCCGGGACCGTGCCGACCATTACGAGTGGCGTCGTTCTCGGCGTCACTCATGTACCGGCCTCCGAAGCTCTGATGCAGACGTCAGCGTGTGCGTGCGTAATTTCGGCGCAACGCTGCATTGCGAGCGCTGCGGCTCGTGCCAACCACTTCTTGTCACCCCTCGTGTAGCGGCGGGAAACCATCCGCTACCCAAGCGCATGCAACAAAGCCCACATCGTACTGAGTTATCGGTCCCGACGCGATTTGGAGTCGGTCGGCTCAGCCCCCGGAGTGCATGACGTCGGCGCCCGCCGGCGCCGTGCAGTCGTCAGGGTCGGTCAGCCAGCCTTCCGGCAACACGACCCGGGCCGGTGAACCCTGCCGGCCGCGAGGGCCGGTCGCCTCGTCCGGGAACGGCACGGAACCGTCCAACCGGTCGAGCAGCGCGTCCAGCTCGTCGAGCGACTTGACCATCGCCAGCGCCCGGCGCAGCTCGGAGCCGGCCGGAAAGCCGTGCAGGTACCAGCCGATGTGCTTGCGGATATCCCGCATGCCCTTGTCCTCGCCGAAGTGCGCGGCCAGCAGCTGCCCGTGCCGTCGGACGATGTCGGCGACCTCGCCCAGCATGGGCGGTGTGGGCGGCGGGCTGCCGGTGAAGGCGGCGGACAGCTCGGCGAAAAGCCAGGGCCGGCCCAGACAGCCGCGGCCGATGACGACGCCGTCGCAGCCGGTAGTGGCCATCATCGTCAGCGCGTCGCTGGCGTCATAGATGTCGCCGTTGCCCAGCACCGGGATCGTCCGCACCTGCTGTTTGAGCCGGGCGATCTCGTCCCAGTCGGCGGTGCCGGAGTAGCGCTGCGCCGCCGTCCGGGCATGCAGCGCGACGGCGGCGGCCCCTTCGGCTTCGGCGATGCGGCCGGCGTCGAGGTGGGTGTGGTGCTCGTCGTCGATGCCGATGCGGAACTTGACGGTCACCGGGATCTGAGTGCCCTCGGTGCCGCGCACCGCCGCGGCGACGATCTGACCGAACAGTCGCCGTTTGTACGGCAGCGCCGATCCGCCGCCGCGCTTGGTCACCTTGGGCACCGGGCAGCCGAAATTCATGTCGATGTGATCGGCCAACCCCTCGTCGGCGATCATCTTCGCGGCCTCGTACGTGGTCGCGGGGTCGACGGTATAAAGCTGCAGCGACCGCGGCGACTCGTCGGGGGCGAACGTGGTCATGTGCATGGTCGCCGGATGACGCTCGACGAGCGCCCGCGCCGTCACCATCTCGCAGACGTAAAGCCCGCTGACGGTGCCGACCTTGGCTTGCTCGAGTTCACGGCACAGCGTCCGGAATGCGACGTTTGTGACGCCCGCCATCGGTGCCAGGACCACCGGGCTGGCGAGCGCGATGGAACCGATGCGCACCCTTCGGTTACCGCCGGCTCATGGTCAGCGTGCCCGCGGTTTGATGCAGCTCGAACGCGGTGGTCTTCTTGCCGGTGCGGGCTTCCCGGTCGAGCTGACGCTGCTTCGAGACCTCGAACTTCTCGCAGGTCTGCTCGAGTTCCTTGATCAGCAGCCCGAGATCGTCGCGCATGGCGGCCGCCTCACCGGTGAAGTCCTCGCGCTCGAAGATGCGCCATTTCTTCAGCACCGGCATGACGACGTCGTCGAGGTGGATGCGCGGGTCGTACACGCCGCCCACGGCGATGACGACGGCCTTCCGGCGGAACTCGGGCACCTGGTAGCCCGGCATCTGGAAGTTGCGCAGGACCTTGTGCAGCGACTTCATCGCCTGGTTGGGCGCGGCCGCGAACCCGGCCTCGCTGACGTCGCGGTAGAAGATCATGTGCAGGTTCTCGTCGGCCGAGATCTTGGCCAGCAACTGGTCGGCGATCGTCTCGTTGCAGGCCTTACCGGTGTTGCGGTGCGAAATCCGGGTGGCCAGCTCCTGGAACGTGACATAGATGACCGAGTCGAACAGGCTCTCGGCGAACAGATCGGCTCGAATCTGCTGGTTCTGGCCAGGGCTGAAGCCGCGGTTCACGACCTCGATGCGCAGCTTCTCCAGCTCGACCGGGTCGACCGCGCGGGTCACCACCAGGTAATCGCGCAACGCGATGCCGTGCCGGTTTTCCTCGGCGGTCCACCGGTTGACCCACTGTCCCCACGCGCCATCCATGCCGAAGTTCATCGCGATTTCGCGGTGGTAAGACGGCAGGTTGTCCTCGGTCATCAGGTTCTGCACCATCGCCACCTGAGCGACGTCAGACAGCTGTGACTGACCCGGCTCCCAGTCCTGCCCGCCCAGCGCGTAGTAGTTCTTGCCGTCCGACCACGGGATGTAGTCGTGCGGGTTCCAGTTCTTGTGCATGCTCTCGTGCCGGTTCAGGTACTTCTCGACGAACGGCTCGAGTTCGTGCAGCAGCTGTAAGTCGGTCAGCCCGGCTGACATACGGCCTCCAGTTATCTGTGTCGATGGGTAGCAGTCAATATATCTGTGTACCTCAGTAGCATCAAGTTCCTCGTCGGCGCGCCGGGGTGACATTTTGATCCCGGTTTCGAGCCGGTCCGGTTGGCTGGTCTACTTGTGCGGTTTGCCGATGCGACGCAAACGAAAACGCGTCACCGCGACTTGCCGAGATCGCCGGCCGAAACGTACGGCGCGGCGCCGATGTAGAGCATGTTGGTGCAGTAATCGATGAACTGTTCGCGACTGGCGCCCAGCTGCCCGTGCAGGTAGGCGGTGAACAGGCTCGACAGTCCGCCCACCAGGCTGGTGGCGATCATTTTCTGCAGCACGGCGTCGCCGATCCGCGACAGCTTGCGCTGCAACAGGTCGATGAAATTGGGCATCCACTCCGCGCCGGAGCGGGTCAGCACCGGCTCCACCGCCGGCGCCAGCAACAGCACGCGTCCACGGACCGGGTCGTCGACCATCAGCTCGACGAATCGCTCGACGGCTTCTCGCGGGGTCGTGGCCGACGTGAGGGTGTTCATGGCCCGCGTGCACACATCGTCGTAGACCGCGCGCACGAATTCGTCACGGTCGGCGAAGCTTTCGTAGAAGTAGCGTTCGGTCAGCGCGGCCTCACGACACACCGCGCGCACGGTCAGCGCCGGTCCGCCGGGACTGCCGAGCAACTGCACCCCGGCGCTGATGAGGTTGTCACGGCGAAGCGCGAGGCGACTCTCCAAGGGGACGCCGGTCCAGCGTCCCCGTCGTTGACCCGTCTGCACATCGCTCCTAAGCTCTAGATTGACAACGGCTGTAGTCAAAATTTCACGATACCTACAGGGATCTAATAGTGACTCAAGATACGTCCGCATCGGGGCCGCGGACCAGCGGTGAAGGCGCGCCCAAGGCATCCGGCGACGTAGCTCAAGGCTGCCCGGTGTCGACGACGGGCTACGAGACACCCCCGACGCCGCTCGGTCCCGGTTCGCTGACCTGGAAGTACTTCGGCGACTGGCGCGGCATACTGCAGGGCCCGTTCGCCGGGTCCATGCAAAACATGCACCCCCAGTTGGGCGCGGCCGTCGAGCAACACTCGACATTTCTCCGGGAGCCGTTGCCGCGGGTGATGCGGTCGCTGTACCCGATCGGCGGCGTGGTCTTCGACGGGGACCGCGCCCCGGCGACGGCCGCCGAGGTACGCGACTACCACACCGACATCAAGGGCGTCGACGACCAGGGGCGTCGCTATCACGCGCTGAACCCCGACGTCTTCTATTGGGCACACAGCACCTTCTTCGTCGGCACGATCCACGTGGCCGAACGATTCGGCGGTGGTCTGACCGAAGCGGAAAAGCGGCAGTTGTTCGAGGAGCACATCCAGTGGTATCGGATGTACGGCATGAGCATGCGGCCCGTGCCGAACACCTGGGAGGAGTTCCAGGACTACTGGGATCACATGTGCCGCAACGTGTTAGAGGACAACTTCGCCACCCGGGTCGTGCTCGATCTGACCAGATATGGCAAACCACCCATCGCCCCCTGGCTGCCGGATCGGCTGTGGTCGACCCTGACGAAGTCGTTCGCGCCGTTCTTCGTCTGGCTTACGGTCGGTCTGTATCACCCCGCCGTCCGCGAACGGTTGGGCTACCAGTGGTCGCCCCGCGACGAGTGGCTGCACCGGCGCTTCGGGAATCTGGTGCGGGCGGTCTTCGCCGTCGTGCCGCCCAGGTACCGCAAGCATCCGCGGGCCCGCGCCGGCCTGGACCGCGCCGCCGGGCGAATCCCAGTTGAGGCACCGCTACCGCAGACGCCGGCGCGCAACTTGCCGCCCGAAGACGAGCGCGGCAACCCCAAGCACTACTGCCCGGCGGTTTCCTGAGCCGCTCGCACCTTATTGGTGGGCGTGACCGTGAACTTCTTCCAGGCCCGCCTGATGCACGTGCTGATGGGTGTGTTCGGTTCCGTCCTCGTGAGCGTGTGAGTGTTCGTGCTCGACATGGTCGTGTTCGTGGGTCGTGTGCGCATGTGCGTGCGTCACGTTGCCGTGCTCGTGCTCGTGCGCGTGCGGCGCGTCGTGGGTGTGCTCTTCGCTCATTTTTGTTCTCTCCTTGAATGAAATGCTTTGTGGCTGTTGCGCACTCAGCGGCCAGCCCTGCGCTGGAGGTTCGGCGTGCGGGACGACTCGGCGACGGCCTTCAGCGCGCTGTCGCTGCGGTGGTGACCGGGAACCCCGGGGCCGGCGTGCTCGGCGTTGAACACCGCATCGATGACGAG
>DASTKA010000412.1:0-13088 GCA_035716165.1 Mycobacterium sp.
CTGACGAGCCCGCCGATCCGGCCCGGGTGCACGCGGCGCTTCTTGCCGGGCTGCTGTCGCATGTGGGGATGCGGCGCGAAGACACCCGCGAGTACCTGGGGGCGCGCAACTCGCACTTCGTGCTGGCGCCCGGCTCGGCGCTCTCCAAACGGCCACCGCGCTGGGTTGTCGTGGCGGAACTGGTCGAGACGAGCCGCCTCTATGGGCGGACAGCCGCCCGCATCCAGCCCGAGGCCGTGGAGCGGGTCGCCGGTGACTTGGTGCAGCGCACTTACAGCGAACCGCACTGGGACGCAAAGCGAGGCGAGGTGATGGCCTACGAGCGGGTGACGCTGTACGGGTTGCCACTCGTCGCGCGCCGCCGCGTCGGATATGCACGCATCGAGCCGGTGGTTGCGCGGGAATTGTTCATCCGCCACGCGCTGGTGGAGGGACAGTGGCACACGCGTCATCGGTTCTTCGGTGACAACGCGCGGTTGCGAGCCGAGCTCGAGGAGCTGGAGGAGCGGGCCCGCCGCCGCGACTTGCTGGTCGGCGACGACGACGTCTACGCCCTCTACGACGCCCGGATTCCCGCCGATGTCGTCTCGGCGCGGCACTTCGACGCCTGGTGGAAAAGGCAGCGCCACAAGACACCCAACCTGCTCAGTTTGACCCGCGCTGAGCTCCTGCGCACCGACGAGACGGCCGACGCAGATCGGCCCGACATCTGGCGGGCGGGCGATGTCGCGCTCCCGTTGACCTACCGGTTCGACCCCGCCGCCGCCGACGACGGGGTCACCGTGCATGTGCCGATCGACGTGTTGGCGGGGTTAGGCGGCGACGAGTTCGCCTGGCAGGTGCCGGCGTTGCGCGAGGAGCTGGTGACCGCGCTCATCCGCTCGTTGCCAAAAGATCTGCGCCGCAACTTCGTTCCCGCCCCCGACACGGCCCGCGCGGTGCTGGCGGCAATCGACCCGGCCGGCGAACCGCTGCTGCCGGCACTGCAACGCGAGTTACGCCGTCGCACCGGTGTTTTGGTGCCGATCGACGCCTTCGACCTGGACAAGCTGCCAGCGCATCTGCGGGTGACGTTCGCGGTTGAGTCCGGCGACGGCACCGAGGTGGCCCGCGGCAAGGATCTGCGGATGCTGCAGGAACGTCTCACGACGCCGGCCCAGAAGGCCGTGGCGCAGACGGTCGCCGGCGACTTGGAGCGAACCGGGTTGCGCGGCTGGCCCGAGGACCTCGACGAATTGCCGCGAGTCCTCGAACGCACGGTTGATGGACGCACTGTCCGGGGCTTTCCCGCATTCGTCGACGCCGGCGGCAGCGTCGACCTGCGCGTGTTCCCGACGTCGTCCGAGCAGGAACAGACGATGCGAACCGGCATTCGGCGGTTGGTGCGTCTCGGTGCCGCTTCGCCCGTCAAAGCCATTGTGCGTCAACTCGATCCACGCACCCGGCTCGTCCTCGGCACGAACCCGGACGGCGACCTGCCCGCGCTGTTGGACGACTGCGCCGACGCCGCGGCCGATGCGCTCGTAGGGGCGCCGGTGTGGACGCGCGCGGAGTTCGTCGCGCTGCAACAGCGGGCGGCAAAGTCCCTGTCGCCCATGACCGCCGACATAGTGGGCCGCGTCGAGAAGGTGCTGGCCGTCGCTCAGGAGATACAGCTCCTGATGCCCGCAACTCCGGTGCCCGCGCAGGCCGACGCGATCGCCGACATCCGCGCACAGTTGGATCGGCTGTTACCAGTCGGTTTCGTCACCGGCACCGGGGCGGGGCACCTCGCCGATCTCACCCGCTACCTGATCGCGATCCGCCGCCGCCTCGACGGGCTGGGCCGCGGGGTCAGCGCCGATCGGGAGCGCATGCAACGAGTGCAGGCCGTGCAGCACGCCTACGCCGAGCTGTTGCATGAGCTGCCGCAGCCGGCCAAGGCCGCCGCCGATGTTCGCGATGTCGCCCGGCAGATCGAGGAACTCCGGGTGAGCCTGTGGGCCCAGCAACTCGGCACGCCCCGCCCGGTCAGCGAGCAGCGGATCTACCGCGCGATCGACGCCGTACGCGACCGCTTGTGATTGATGTTCCCCGCCACTTTCAACCTATAGCGCAGATGGGGGCTTGCCGCAAGACCCCGGTGCTGATGCAAAATCACTGTCCTCGACCAGAATTCAAGCGAATCAGGGGGCGAAGTGGGCGTTTCGGGGGCGGACGACTGCGACATCGAGCACGCGGTGCTCATTGCCGGTGGCGGCCCGACAGGACTGATGCTGGCCGGCGAATTGGGTTTGGCGGGAATCGACGCCGCCGTCGTCGAGCGGCGCGCCAGCCAGGACCTGGTGGAGACGCGGGCCGGTGGCCTGCACGCTCGCTCCATCGAAGTACTCGATCAGCGTGGCATCGCCGATCGGTTCCTGTCCCGGGGCCAGGTGGCACAGGTCGCCGGCTATTCCCAGATCCGGCTGGACATCAGCGACTTTCCGACCCGGCACCCCTACGGATTGGCGTTGTGGCAAAACGAGATCGAACGCATTCTGGCCGACTGGGTCAGCGAGCTCGGCGTGCCGATCTATCGTGGTCAACAGGTCGCGACCTTCGCGCAGGATGGCGACGGCGTCGACGTAGGGCTAGCCGATGGCCGGGTGATGCGGGCGCAGTACCTGGTGGGGTGCGACGGAGGGCGCAGTGTCATCCGTAAAACGGCCGGCATCGAATTCCCGGGATGGGATCCAACGACGAGCTATCTGCTCGCCGAGGCCGAGATGGATTTCGGGACCGGACAATCCCCGCAGTGGGGGATCCACCACGACGCGCTCGGTGTCCATGCCCTGTCCATTGCCGATGAGGGAGGACCGGTTCGGGTCATGGTCACCGAGCGGCACCTCGAACCGGCGGCCGAACCCACGCTGCGCGACCTGAGGGAAGCGCTCGTCGCGGTGTACGGGACGGACTACGGGATCCACAGTCCCACTTGGATTTCCCGGTTCACCGATGCGGCGCGACAGGCCGCCACCTATCGGCGCGGGCGGATTCTGCTCGCCGGCGATGCCGCCCACATCCATCACCCGGTGGGCGGGCAGGGCCTGAACACCGGCGTGCAGGACGCGGTGAATCTGGGCTGGAAACTCGGTCAGGTGGTCAACAAGACATCGCCCGACAGTCTTCTCGACAGCTATCACGCCGAACGGCACCCGGTTGCCCGGCGCGTGCTGCGCAACGCGTTGGCGCAGATGGCGCTGCTTCGCCCCGACGAACGCACCAAGGCGCTGCGCGACACCATGTCCGAGCTCCTGGCCATGGACGAACCTCGCACTTGCTTCGCGGCGATGATGTCCGGACTGGACATTCATTACGACCTGGGTGACGGGCACCCGCTCTTGGGACGCCGCATGCCCGACATCGACCTGCTGACCGCCAACGGCAACCTGCGTGTGTTCGACCTCCTGCGCGACGCCCAGCCGCTGCTACTCAATTTCGGCGAGACCGGCGGCATCGACATCGCGTCCTGGGCCGGCCGGGTGCTCGTGGTCGACGCGAAAAGCGTGGAGCGGTGGATACTTCCGGCCCTGGGGGCGGTGAGTGCGCCACCCGCGGTGCTGATCCGGCCGGATGGGCACGTCGCCTGGGTCGGCGCCCCGAGCGACCCTTCGCTGTATGAGGCCCTCGGCACCTGGTTCGGGCCGCCCGGCGCGGGTTGAGGACGACCAGAGGACGACCACAGGACGGCGATGCATGCACCGAAGAGCGCGACTTGTGTTGGGCCACGCAGCGTGTAACGTCCGTGTTCGCTGTTCAAGAGCAGGAAGCACATACCGTGGACATCGCAACCGATCAGCCGCCGACGGCGCCCATGGATTGGGCCGAGGCCCAGCCCTTGCTAAGGCCGGTGCTGCGCCCGCAAAGCTACGTCAATCACCTGGTGAACACCGGTGCCCAGCCTTGGGTCCGCCCGGTGTTTCCTTTCATCAACGAGATGGTTGTGGTCGACCTACCCACCGTCCGGGCGATGGTGACACCGGCGGAAACGGGCGCTTGGGGCATCACCGGCGATCAGGCCTTCGCGGTGGCCCGGGAGAACCTATCGGCGCGCCAGCAGACCTTCGAGCCGGGCGAGAAGTTCTTGTTGAAAGATGCCGACGGCGACACCTACATCGATTCGATGATCCTCGCGACCGGTTGGCTGAATTCGCTGGCGGTGACGGGCGGCCCGCGTCCGCTGGTGTTTTTCCCAGGCGACGGCGTATTACTGCTGGGCACCGATGCGCCCGACGACGCCGCGGACCTCTTCGAGGTCGCCGAACGGATGTACCTTGATGCCGATCAGCCCATCTCGCCACAGGGCTACACGATCCAGGGCACCATCATCGCGCCGTTCGATCAGGCAGGCCCGCATCCCTTGCGCAATTCGGCGTTGAGGGCTCGAACCCTCTTGGCCACAAAGGAATACAGCCATCAGACCGGGTTTTTGCGGGAGCACTATGAGCGCGAGTTGTTCCCGCAATCCGTCGGCGACGCGCAGATGATCGAGACGGCCTGGGGCCCGCGCACCACGGCGGTGTGGAGTCAGGGCGCCGCGTGGGAACTGCCGCAGACCGACTACGTGACGTTTTTGGTCGGTGATCCGGCGGACGCGTCCGACAAGTTCACCGTGCCTTTCCCGGCGGTCGTCGACGCGGTGGGCATCCTTCCCGTCGCGGGAATCAGCCCGACCCGCTACCGGGCCGGCGAGTGGCCGACGCCCGAGCTGCTGGCCACGCTGAAGGCGCACGCCATCGGCCTACCGAGCGAATGACCTATGAATCTTGTAGCGGCCGGGCGACCCGTCAGTCCGGCGGCTCGGTAGCCGAGCCCCGGGAGGCAGCCGTTTCTTCCCGATCGCTGCGGTTGCCGGGAACGCCTTCGGCCTCGCTCTCCTCGGTGACCTTCTCCTCGAGCTGATCGACGATGTTTTCCAGCTCCTGAGCGCGGCTCAGCGGGTCTTTGTCGGGTTTGGTCATGTCGCTTTCCATCGGCCTGGGTGGGGACGGGAGCCCGGCGCCGGGAGCCCGCCGCTATCCAATACCCGATCGAACGTTCGCTAACCAGAGCCGGCAGTCGGCGGTACTCACGAGACACAGCGGCGCGGCGGTGGAAGTATCGCAAGAGTGGCTAACGAGAAACCTCAGACGATCGCCTACCCAGCTGCCGATGGCCGCCCGCGTCGCCACCATTCCGACCCGCTCGATCCGCACGTCATCGTGCTTTTCGGTGCGACCGGCGACCTCGCCAAACGAAAACTGCTGCCCGGCCTGGCCTACCTGGACCAGTCCGAATTGGCACCCAACATCCAAATCGTCGCTACGTCGCTGGAAGACCTGAGCCAGGACGAATTCCGCGAGCTCGCCAAGAAGGCGATCGATTCCTTCGGCACGCACAAGCTCTCCGACGAACAGTGGGAGAACTTCGCCGGCATCGTCAGGTATGTCCCGCAGGGCGCCGGACCCGAAGCGCTCGCCGAGGCGGTGGCGCAGGCCGAAGAGAAGCTGGGGCCCAACGTCCGGCGCCTGCACTATCTGTCGGTACCGCCCAAGGCGGCGCGCGCCGTGATCACCATGCTGCGCGACGCCAAGCTGGTCGAACGTTCGCGGGTGGTCATGGAGAAACCGTTCGGCACCGACCTGGCAAGTGCGGTGGCGCTGAACGACTTCGTGCACGAAACCTTCGAGGAATCCCAGATTTTCCGTATCGACCATTTCCTGGGCAAGGAAGCCGCGCAGAACATCTTGGCGTTCCGCTTCGCGAATGGCCTGTTCGAGCCGATCTGGAACCGCAACTTCATCGACCACATTCAGATCGACATCCCCGAAGATAAGGGCTTGGAACAGCGGGCGAACTTCTACGAGGAGACGGGCGCTTACAAGGACATGGTGGTGACCCACCTGTTCCAGGTGATGGCGTTCGTGGTGATGGAGCCGCCGACGGCGCTCGAGCCGTTCGCCATCAGCGAGGAAAAAAACAAGGTGTTCCGGTCGATGCTGCCGGTCAAGCCGTCGAACGTGGTTCGCGGTCAGTATCAGGGCTATCGCGACGAGGACGGGGTGCCAAAGGATTCCGACACCGAGACGTTTATCGCCCTCAAGGTCGGCATCGACAACTGGCGATGGGCCGGGGTGCCCATCTACCTGCGCACCGGCAAGAAGATGGCCGAGGGCATTCGCGTCATCTCGATCGCGTTCAAAGAGGCCCCGCGAACCATGTTCCCACCCGGGTCCGGTGTGGGCACCCAGGGGCCCGATCACCTCACCTTCGACCTCGCCGACAACTCGAAGGTCTCGTTGTCCTTCTATGGCAAGCGGCCCGGGCCGGGCATGAAGCTGGACAAGTTGTCCATGCAGTTCTCCTCACAGGAGATCGACACCGTCGCAGACGTGCTGGAGGCCTACGAACGACTGATCCTCGACGCGATGCGGGGCGACCACACGCTGTTCAATACCGCGGAGGGCATCGAATCGTTGTGGGAGCGTTCGGAAGATCTTCTCACCGATCCGCCGCCGGCCAAGCTCTATCAGCCGGGCACGTGGGGCCCCAACGCTATTCACCAGCTCATCGCGCCCAATGCGTGGCGGCTGCCGTTCGAGCGCGAGTGGCGCGAGGCCAGGTCCTAGCGAAAGCGCTGAACTATCCTCGGCCTCAACTCAATTGGGCACTGAGGTAGCTGATCGAGTGACGGAATTCCTTGAGAATTTCGTTGTCGGGCAGGGCGAATCCGTAGTCGGCATAAACCTGTTCGGTGGGGTGGCGGGTGACGTGCCAACCGGTGTCGGCCAGGTGCTCAGCGGCCGGGCGCCGCTCGCCGAGCCAGACGAGCTCGGCGACGTCGATGTCCAGTCCGTGCTGACGCCAGGTGTTGCGCATCGCCCGCGCGCGTTCGTCGGTGAAGACGCTCATGTCGGTGATGTTCTCCGTGGCCAGCCGGCTGCCCGAAACGCTGAGTGCGGTGATGTTGTCCAACAGCCGGTCCTGGGCTTCGGGTGGGAGATAGGGCAGCAGGCCTTCGGCGATCCAGGCGGTGGGGGAGCTGGTGTCAAAGCCGCTGTCGCGCAACGCGGTTGGCCAGTCGTCGCGAAGATCGACTGCGACGGTCCGGCGCTCGGCGGCCGGTTCGGCACCGAGCTGGGCAAGCGTGGCCGTCTTGAAGGCGACGACCTCAGGCTGGTCCACCTCGAACACCACGGTGCCCGAGGGCCACGACAACCGATAGGCCCGCGCGTCGAGCCCGGCCGCCAAGATGACGGCCTGACGTATTCCGGCGGCGGTGGCGGCGCCGAAGAAATCGTCGAAAAACCTGGTCCGCACCGTCATCTGCTCGCGCCGCTGCTGCAGCGTCATCGGCATATCGTCGGTGTCGAGCGGGATCTGGCCATCCAGCATGCGGGTGAAGAAGGGGTGCCCGACCGCCCGCACCAACGGCTCGGCAAACCGGTCGTCAAGCAGGGGGTCCGGCTCGCGGGACGCCAGCGCTCGGGAGGCCGCCACCATCGTCGCGGTCGCCCCGACGCTGGAGGCCAGGTCCCAGCTATCACCCTCGCTACGCGCCGAGCCAGATGATGACATTCGTTTTCCCCTTCCGAGATCCATGCACCGCATCGCCAATTCGGTTGCCTGGCAGCCCGCCACCGGCGACTGCACTGCCGGTACCGAAGGGTACTTTCTGCCTATGCCGCCCGCACACCGCACCCGTCGCGCCGGCTCCTGACTCCCGTCCCCGCTCCACGACCACAGGAAGTGAAAAGCTTCATGGCACCCACCCTGCGCCCGCGCCGATCCGCCCTGTACCTGCCCGGCAACAAGCCCCGCGCGCTGGAGAAGGGCAAAACCCTGCCGGCGGACATGCTGATATTCGACCTCGAGGATGCCGTGGATCCCGACGCGAAAGCCGATTCCAGGGCGACGGTCTGCGAGGCCGTCTCGTCGGAGAGCTATCGGCCCCGCGAGGTCGTCGTGCGTATCAACGGCTTGGACACCGACTGGCACGCCGATGACTTGGCCGCCGTGGCCCGATCGACCGCTGACGGGGTGCTGGTGCCGAAAGTCGAGACGGGCCAACAGGTTCAAGCGCTGACCGCCGCGCTGGACACGCTCGGCGCGCCGAAGTCGTTGCAGCTGTGGGTGATGATCGAGACGCCCAGGGCCTTCCTGCGGGCCGAGGAGGTCGCGTCGGCCAGCGATCGCCTGGCCGGATTGGTGGTGGGCACCAACGATCTGGTCAACGAGCTGCACGGCCTGCACGTCCCCGGCCGGGCACCCGCCGTGCCCGCCCTCGGCCTGGCTTTGCTGGGAGCGCGGGCGGCCGGGAAGATCATCTTGGACGGCGTGTTCAACGACATCACCGACGAGGCCGCATTCCGGGCCGAGGCTCAGCAGGGCCGGGAGATGGGATTCGACGGCAAGACCCTGATCCACCCGTCGCAGATCGCCCCCGCCAACGAGCTGTTCGGTCCGTCACACAAGGAGGTGGACGATGCCCGCAAGATCGTCGCGGCCTACGAGCAGGCGCAGGCCACCGGAACCAGCGTGATCACGGTGGATGGCCGCATGATCGAGAGCCTGCATGTCCGGGACGCTCAGCGGATCCTGACCCTCGCGGATCTGATCTCCGAGATGGAATCCGGCTTCTAGGGGCGGCGAACATATCCGGAGCGTCAGCCGGGTGCGCGACCGCAACCGGACGACGGGCGTTTAGTGCCGCCCACGCGGTAGGTTGAACGCGTTCGGCGACGACTCGAAAGGAGACAACGTGGGCCAGACCGCGGCCATGGCCGAGGCCGACCGCGCGTGGATGATCGACACGCTGCTCGCTCTACTGCAGGTTCCGAGCCCGGCGGGACGCACGGACGCGGTGATGCAGGTGATCGGCGGCATCTTCGACGACTTCGGGGTGCCGTTCACCCTGACCCGGCGCGGCGCGCTGACCGCCGAACTGCCGGGCGAGTCCGCGACGATCGACCGGGCACTGGTGGTGCACTCCGACACCATCGGCTGCATGATCAGCGAGCTCAAGGACAACGGCCGCCTCGAACTGGTTCCGGTCGGCACCTTTTCGGCGCGGTTCGCGGCGGGCGCCCGGGTGCGCATCTTCATCGACGACCCCGACGAGTTCATCACCGGCACCGTCATGCCGCTCAAGGCCAGTGGGCACGCGTTCGGTGACGAGATCGACACCCAACCCACGAACTGGGAGCACGTCGAGGTTCGCATCGACCGCAAGGTGTCCACCCGGGAAGACCTGGTTCGGCTCGGCCTGCAGATCGGTGACTTCGTGGCGTTGATCACCAGCCCCGAGCTCACCGCCGACGGCTTCATCGTCTCCCGTCACCTGGACGGGAAGGCCGGTGTCGCGATCGCACTCGCGCTGGCCAAGAACTTCTCCGAGAACAAAGTGGTGCTGCCGCACCGCACCACGATCATGGTCACCATCACCGAGGAAGTCGGCCACGGAGCCAGCCACGGCCTGCCCGCCGATGTCGCCGAGCTGGTCTCGGTGGACAACGCGGTGTGCGCCCCCGGCCAGCATTCCCTCGAGGACGGCGTGACGATCCCGATGGCCGATATGCACGGACCGTTCGACTACCACCTGACCAGGAAACTGTGCCGGCTCGCACGCGAGCGGGGAATCCCGTTCGCGCGTGACATATTCCGCTACTACCGCTCCGATGCCGCGGCGGCTATCGAGGCCGGGGCCAACACCCGCGCCGCGCTGGTCGGCTTCGGCCTTGACGGCAGCCATGGCTGGGAGCGCACCCACATCAATTCGCTGGAAGCGGTCTACCACCTGCTCCACGTCTGGCTGCAGACACCGTTGACATTCGCCAAGTGGGACGCCAAGCCGACCGGCCGCCTGCGCGACTTCCCCTCGCAGGAGCAGCCCGCACCCAGCGAGCGGTGGGTGCCCCTGGCCCGTGGCGATTTCGAGAGCCCCGGCGAGGCGTCGCCCGGGACACACTGGCCGCCGGAGGGGCCACAGGCCTGAGGCCGCTACATCTGGGCCCGGACGGCATTCGGCGGAAACGATCGCCAACCGCGCCGGCTTACCGGCCGCGGGCGATCCGATCGGCGCGCCAGCACCGAGACTGCATGGGGACCTCGATTGCCTCGGCGCCGGGGAATCGCTCGGTCAAGATTGCACGGGCGTTGTCGAGCCGCTGCGCGCGGTCAGCAGGGGAGGCGATGATCACCCGGCTGTACGTCGCCAGCATCGCGACGATGTCGTCGATTGTCATCGTCCGCACGAACTCGAACGTCTCGCGGGCGACGTCGTGGAAGATCTGCGGATCCGGCAGTGCGACGTTCTCGTGGCGCCGGCGGAATCGGTCGGGTGCATCAGCCTCGATCGTCTCGTCGCCGGGCAACAGGTCGAGGCCCCGGACCCAGTCCACGTCGCGGTCGCGACTGGTCCAGATCAGCCCGAAGCGACCGCCGTCGCGCAGCACGCGGCCGATCTCCGGGACGGCCCGATCGGGATCCATCCAGTGCCACGCCGAGGAGACGAACACCGCGTCGGCGGATTCATCGGGGAGCGGAATCGCCTCACCGGTGCCTTCCACTGCGCGGACGCCCTTGGACCGCTCGGCCAGCACCGCTCGCATTCGCGCGTCGGGCTCGACAGCGACGACTTGCGCCGCCCGGCCGACGAGGGTGCGGGTGAACAGTCCAGTACCCGCGCCGACGTCGATGGCCACCTCGCAGCCGGATGGCAGTAACCAGTCCACGGCCTCCTTTGGAGGGTATGGCCGCAGCCCGTCGTAGTCCTCGGCGATCGCGCCGAAGGACATTGCGCGTTCTTGGCGATCAGTCACACGCGACAAGGTAATCGAGCTCGCTGTGCGAGACGTGAGAAGTCACGGCCCGTCACCACAGCGCGCTGTGATTGACGAGTGCATCGGCGATGAGCCCAGTCCCGAAAACGAGGAACAACAGCCGCACCGACATCGGACCGTAGCGGGTGAGGGCGCGGACGATGCCGCGCTGAATACGCTTGGCCCGCATGGTTTTCCGCATCGACAGGGCAAGGATCGGCAGCGGTGGTGACAGGGCGATCGCCCAGTAGACGATGATGGCCAATGGCCAGAGCGGCGGACGTGGATGCATCGCGGCGAGCATCGCCAAGCCGGTGAGGTAGGGCACGGCGGTCGGAGCTTGGCCACCGCCCACCGCCAGCCCCAAAATCCCCAGCAGCCAAGGCCGTTGCCGCATCGCCGTCAACGCCCACCCGGGTGCCGACGATTGGGCGGTCAACGGGAAGTAAGCCAGACAGATCAGCACGATCCCCAGCAGCAGTTCGCCCCGAAAGCGAAAGGCCGGTGTGAGGCGAAAGTCGAGCACCTGGGTGATGAAGCTGATCCCCAGCACGGCGCACACGCCAAAGGTGGTCGTCACGGCGAACACACCCGCGACGTAACTCAGGGCGCCGGGAAGTGGTGACCGCCGACCCAGCCGGCTGTCGAAGATGACAGCCGAAACCACTCCGACGTTGAGCACATTGAGTGAGTCGAGAAGCGCCAGTCCGGCAAGCGCCAGAGCCAGAGCCACCACGCGTCCGCACCGCGCCTAGCGTGCGAAGGATTCGCCGGCTGACCGCAGCGGGCTGCGCACTGACCACGGCGAGACGATCACGGTGGCGATCATGCTGCAGACTCTAGTGAGAACTTGGCGGCCGCGCCGACCTCAGGAGAACCGGATGGGATTGCTCGACCACAAGACCGCCGTCATCACCGGCGCCAACTCCGGGATCGGCTTGGCCACCGCGGCGCGGTTTATTGCCGAAGGCGCTGAGCGGGTGTTCATCACGGGTCGGCGCCAGCCCGAACTCGACGCTGCGGCAACCACATTGGGAAGCCGCGCCACCGCAGTGCGCGGCGACGTCGGAACGCCGGCGGATCTGGACCGGCTCTACGCCGAGGTCGCAGCCGCCGGCAAGGGCCTCGACATAGTGATGGCCAACGCCGGATCGACGAGGGTAGCGCGGCTGGGCGAGATCGCCGACGACGACCTCGACGCGCTGCTGACCACGAACGTCAAGGGAGTCGTCCACACCGTGCAAAAGGCGCTGCCGCTGCTCAATGACGGCGCCTCCATCATCCTGACCGGGTCCACCACCGCCGACCGCGGCCGCCCCGGGCTGAGCATCTATGCCGCGACCAAGGCCGCCGTCCGATCATTGGCCCGGGCCTGGGCCAGCGAACTCGCCCCCCGCAACATCCGGGTCAACGTCATCGTGGCCGGATCCACGGCCACCCCCGGAAGCAACGCATTGGCCGCGCAGACCGATCCAGATGCTTCGATCGAAGAGTTTCGCGCCGGCCGCATCGCCACCATCCCGCTGGGGCGGTTCGCTGATCCGACCGAGATCGCCAATGCCGCAGTGTTTTTGGCCAGCGATCTATCCAGCTTCACCACCGGTTCCACGGTGACCGCCGACGGCGGATTCAACCAAGTCTGACGGCCTGGTCCACAGGCGTCATTCAGCGCTGATGATCCGCAAGGTCGTCGGACAGTTCATCGAAGAGGGCCTGGTTGAGGCCGAAGGCGAATTTCACCTCGCCGACAATGCGATCGACCTCGACGGCGTCGGTGCGAAGGGCGTCGAGCCGAGCCCGGTAGGCATCCTTGTACGGTTTGGGCCGCACCGGGAATTCGTAGAAGGCAAGGCCGGCGCCGTGCAGCTGGAACGTGCGGTCCAGGATTTTGCCGATGCCCCGGCCTCCGGAGAGATCCCCGAGATAACGCGTGTAGTGATGTGCCACCAGCGCACCACCCCACGTGAGCGCGCCGAGCCGCTCGGCGTAGGCCACCGCCGCGGGGGAGTCGACCTCCCGTTCGGCGCCCTGAGGCAGCCAGTGTTCGAGGTCGGCATCGATAGCCGTCAGCCGCTCCAACGCGGGGTCATACACCGCGGCGACCATGGAGTCGTCTCGGCGGGCCCGCACGGCTTCCTCCAGGGCCTCGTACACGACGCGCAAGCGCAGCAAGTACTCCGAATAGCCCGCCGCGCCGATCCGGCCGGCGAGCAGTTCGGACATGAATGGGCTCTGCTCGGCGGCGTCGTGTTCGGCCGCCGAGCCCTC
>DASTKA010000413.1:0-2377 GCA_035716165.1 Mycobacterium sp.
CAGCCGGAATGCGCATTCGGCGCACAGCCAGAGTGGGCCTCTGCCGTCCAACCCAACCCACAACGCCACGGAGCTGCCGCGTGCGTGGCATGCCGCGCAACTGTGGAACAGTCGCCTGATTGCCCACCGCACCAACCGCAAATTGGCCCGCAATACATGCAAGCAAAGGGAACCCGCCACCACCGAGATCCCCAGCACCAGCAGAGTGGCGACCGCGCGGTCTAGCACGCTGCTTCCCGCCCCCGCCATCAACACCGAATCGCCCACGGCCGGCAAGTCCTTTGCCCTTATCACCCATTTCAGTACATTTGCACCGATGGGAAACATCAACGGTAGCCAATGCTAGTTCGCTGTACGCCGCCAACCTGGCATTTCCCGCGCGTGTCGGCGGGCCATTGCGTTTGCATGGTGGCCGCCGTCCTCAACCGGCGAAAGCTTTCCCCTCTGATCGACGGATCGCCACAAGGCACGAACGGCTCGGCCTCTTCCACCCGAGGGCGCCGACAGGCCCACGGCGGCAACGACTTACCAGATAGCCGCAACTACCCGGCACAGGCGCGTGCGGGTGTGGCCTTTTGCCTGCTGGCGCGACCCGCATCGACACTCGGATCGACAGGTAACGGCCGAGCGGCGAATAGGCCAAACCGTCCCGCCGGACCGCCATAACCCGTACCATCCCGACGCGAGCTGGAAAATTTCCGCACTTGTCGAGAGGTGTACGTTGCAGGCGCATGATTCGAAGCCACTGCCCATAGTGATCGTCCCCCACCTGCGGAAATGTCTCAACCAGGGCGACGAGCTGCGCGAGCTGGGAGTGAGCATCGAACCCTGCGAGGGTTCGCGATCGACGCCGGCCGCGTACGAGATGGTGGGTGATCGGAAATGACCAATCTCGAAGAAGGGGTTTCGTCGGCCGCCGAGACGCAGGGGTCCGAACCGCCGACCATGACCGAAAGTTTTGCCATCGTCGGCTACGCAGCGCGTTTCCCGGGCGCCGAGGATGCGGACGCATTCTGGGATGTGCTGCGGCAAGGGCGGGAAACCGTGTCGGAGGTGCCCCAGGACCGATGGGATGTCGGGGACTTCTACGACCCAGATCCCGATGCGCCCGGAAAGATAGTGACGCGCCGCGCGGGCTTCGTCGATGACGTAACGGGTTTCGACGCTTCGTTTTTCGGCGTGGCGGCCCGCGAGGCCAGTTGGATAGACCCGCAGCATCGGCTGTTGCTCGAGACGGCGTGGCAAGCGGTCGAGCATTCGGGGACCGCGCCGACCGCTTTGGCGAATACGCGGACCGGCGTGTTCGTGGGTCTGGCCACCCACGACTACCTGGGAATGATCTCCGACGAATTGAGCTACCCCGATCTCGAGGCCTATCTGGCGATCGGGACATCGTCCTCGGCGGCAGCGGGCCGGATCAGTTATCGGCTGGGGTTGCAGGGCCCCGCGGTCACGGTCGACACGGCATGCAGCTCTGCGTTGGTGGCGGTCCATCAGGCTTGCCAGGCGCTGCGAATGGGCGAGTGTGACGTCGCGCTGGCCGGCGGGGTGAATGTCTTGATCAGCCCGGCGACCATGATCACGTTCTCCAAGTCACGGATGCTGGCCCCGGACGGCCGATGCAAAACCTTCGACGAGTCGGCGGACGGTTATGTGCGCGGCGAGGGTTGCGGCGTCGTCGTCGTGAAACGCCTCGAGGACGCGATCCGCGACGGCGACCGGGTTCGGGCCGTGATTCGGGGCAGCGCCGTCAACCAGGATGGCGCATCGGGTGGTTTGACGGTGCCGAACGGCATTGCGCAGCAACGAGTTATCAACGAGGCGCTGGAGCGCGCCGGTGTGCTGGCGGCCGACGTCGGATACCTGGAGGCGCACGGGACCGGGACGTCGCTGGGCGATCCGATCGAAGTCCAGGCCGCGGCCGAGGCTTACGGCGAAGGGCGCGACGCCAGTCGGCCGCTGCTGATCGGCTCGGTGAAGACGAATATCGGGCACCTGGAAGCGGCCGCGGGCGTCGCGGGTCTGATAAAGGTCATCCTGTCGCTCGAGCACGAGGTATTGCCACAGCACCTGCACTTCCGAAACCCGTCGTCACACATCCCGTGGGACCGACTTCCGGTGCGGGTTGTCGACGAGGCCCTTCCGTGGGCGCGCGACGGGCGACCCCGTATTGCCGCCATCAGTTCGTTCGGATTCTCCGGGACCAACGCCCACGTCATCGTCCAGGAAGCACCCGACTTGACTGCGGTCGCCGCAGCGCCGGATCAGGTCGAGCGGACCGATGACCGGCGATTCAACGTGTTGCCGCTGTCGGCTCGCAGCCCGGCGGCGCTGGTTCAGATCGCCGACGAATACCGCGGCTGGCTCACCGCCCATC
>DASTKA010000414.1:0-3961 GCA_035716165.1 Mycobacterium sp.
TGGCGCTGCTGGAATCGCCGCTCGGTCAGCTGTTGTACGCGGCGGGCAATGGCACACTGGCGGGCTTCGGCGAGCTGCGCTGGCACGACGGTGCCGCCGTGACGGTGGTGGTGGCGGCCGAAAGCTATCCCGGCCGTCCCCGCGTGGGTGACGTCATCGTCGGCTCGGAAGCCGACGGGGTGCTGCACGCCGGAACGGCGCGGCGCGACGACGGCGAGATCGTCTCGTCTGGTGGCCGGGTGCTGTCGGTGGTGGGCACGGGCGCCGACCTCACGGCGGCGCGGACCAACGCCTACGACATCGTGCGCTCGATCCGGCTGCCGGGCAGTCATTTCCGCAGCGACATCGCCCAACTGGCCGCAGATGGGAAGATCCGCGTCTAGAAGGCGACAGCCTGGCCGTCCCGGCGTGGATCGCTTGCTGCGAAGTAGCCGCCCTCCAGGCGCCAGATCGCCTGACAGCTGCCGAATTCGTTGTAGTCGTCGACGGCAACCAGGTCGTGTCCACGGCGGCGCAACTCGTCCAATGTCGAATCCGGGAAGCCCTTTTCGCAGCTGACCTGCATGCCCTCCACCCACCGGAACCGCGGGCCATCACACGCCGCCTGTGGGTTCTGCCCGTGGTCGGCGATGCGTACCATCACTTGCACGTGGCCCTGGGGCTGCATCATTCCGCCCATCACCCCGAAGCTCATGACCGGGACACCATCCTTGGTGACAAACGCCGGGATGATGGTGTGGTAGGGGCGTTTGTTCGGACCCACCGTATTCGGATGCGCGGGGGCCGCAACGAAATTCGCCCCGCGGTTCTGCAGGGAGATGCCGGTACCCGGGACGACCACACCCGAACCGAACCCCATGTAGTTCGACTGGATCATCGACACCATCACCCCCGCGGCGTCGGCCGCGGTCAGATAGACGGTCCCACCCGTCGGGGCGCCGGCGGACACCGGCTTCGCTCGCGCGAGGTCGATCAATGCCGCCCGTTGCTTCAGATACTCCTTGTCCAACAGACGATCGGGCCCAAGCGGCATGTGCCCGATGTCGGCGACATAAGCTTGCGCGTCGGCGAAGGCCAGCTTCACCGCTTCGATCTGCAGATGCACGCTGTCGGCGGAATCGGCCGGCAGCGAGGCCATGTCGAAGTGTTCCAGGATGCCCAGGGCCATCAGCGCGACGATGCCCTGACCGTTGGGTGGGATTTCGTGCACGGTGTAGCCGCGGTAGTCGCCGTCGACCGTACCCACCCAGTCGGCACGGTGCGCCGCCAGGTCGCCGGCGCGCATGGCGCCGTCGTGGTCCAGCGCGTGCGCCTCGAGCTTGGCGGCCAGTTCCCCACGGTAGAACGCCTCACCGTGGGTCGCGGCGATCGCTTCGAGCGTGGTGGCATGGTCGGGCAAGCTGAATCGCTCGCCGGGTTTCGGCGCTCGCCCGCCGGGCAGAAACGCCTGGGCGAAACCGGGCTGGTTCTCAAACAGCGGTGCCTGCGCGGCCCATTGCTCCGCGACCGTCGGCGAGACGAGAAAGCCGTTGCGGCCGTACGAGATTGCGGGTTCGAAGAGTCGCTCGAACGGCAGCTTACCGAACTTGGCATGCAGTTCGGTCCACGCCGACACCGCGCCGGGAACGGTCACCGAATTCCAGCCGAAGACCGGAACACCTTTGCCGCCAAAGTATTCCGGCGTCCATGCGGCCGGCGAGCGGCCCGAGGCGTTCAGCCCGTGCAGTTGCGCGCCATCCCACACGATGGCGAACGCGTCCGAACCGATGCCATTGGACACCGGCTCCACGATGGTCAGGGTGATGGCCGTGGCGATGGCCGCGTCCACCGCGCTGCCGCCCTGCGCGAGCATCCGCAGCCCCGCTTGGGCGGCAAGCGGTTGCGACGTGCACACAACGTTTTCCGCCAGAACAGGCTTGCGCGGCCAGGCGTACGGGAAGGTCCAGCCGAATGGTGCAGTCACCTTCGCGAGCGTAACGCGTCACGCAGTCAGCAGCGGTGCCATCCAGGTCAGCTCGGCAGGCAACTGCGAGCTCCAAAATGCCGCGTCGTGCCCACCGGGCGAGAAGCCGCCGGCCGGCGGATTGGGCAGTTGCGCGATGAACTGCTTTGTCGCGGCATAAAACGGATCGCTGTCACCGCAATCGATCCGGATGGGGATCGAGGAAAGGGCCGGCATGCCGAAGACCGAGTTGGCGGCGAAATCATCCGGCCCGTCGAACGCTCCCGGTGCGGCCGCGCCGGAGGACATCCACAAAGCGGGGCTCACCGCGCAGATCGCCGCGGTGCGGGCCGGTCCCAGCCGGCCGCCCAGCAGCAATGCCCCGTAGCCCCCCATCGACCAGCCCAAGAACGCCACGCGTGAGGTGTCCAGATTCTGGTTGCCCAGCATCGGGATGAGCTCGTCGAGCACCATGGCGCCGCTGTCCTCCCCGGAAGACCGCTTGTGCCAATAGCTGCCGCCGCCGTCGACGGCGACGACCGCGAACGGTGGTAGTCCGGCGGCGACGGCCTGTGCCAGCCCCTGTTCGACGCCGCCGGCCATCACCGTGGACGCGTCGCTGCCCTTGCCGTGCAGCGCGATCACCGGTCGCAGCGGTTTGGTCTGACCCGGCGGACGCGCGATGGCCCAATTGGTGGTCACCCCGCCCCGAGCGGCGGACGCGAAGGAACCGGTCACCATGGTGGGCGCGGCCGCGGCCGGCGGGGCCGGGTCGCGAGGTGGGCTGGGCGGCGGGGCTAACGGCATCTGGGTCCCGGCCGTCGACACCGGCATGGCGCGAGATGTGCGGGGCTCAAACAAAATGTCGAGCCCGTAAGCGCCTACCGCCCCAAGGGCCGCGCCGGCGCCGAGGCCGAGCAGGGCGCGTCGGCTCAAGTCGGGCATGCGGGCCATTATGCCCTGGCCGTTTGGCCGAAATGGCATCGCAGTACCACTTTGGCTGGCACGATGGCTACTCGTGACCGCAGCGGTTACTCCAAAAGGAGAACGTCGACGGTATGCGCTCGTCAGCGCTGCCGCCGAGCTGCTGGCGGAGAGCGGGTTCGAAGCGGTGCGGCACCGGGCGGTCGCGCGGCGGGCCGGCCTGCCGTTGGCGTCCACCACTTATTACTTCTCGTCTCTGGACGATCTGATCGCGCGCGCCGTCGAACACATCGCGATGATCGAGGTGGCGCAGCTGCGATCCCGGGTCAGCGCCTTGTCGCGCCGGCGTCGGGGACCGGAGACACTGGCCGAGGTGTTGGCCGATCTGCTCGTCGGGGACGTCACCGGCCCGGGTCTCACCGATCAGCTGATCTCGCGCTACGAGCGGCACATCGCCTGCATCCGGCTGCCCGCGCTGCGCGACACCATGCGTCGCAGCCTGCGCCAGCGGGCCGAGGCGGTGGCCGAGGCGATCGAGCGCTCGGGCCGTTCGGTGCACATCGAACTCGTGTGCACGTTGATCTGCGCGGTGGATGGTTCGGTGGTGTCGGCCCTGGTGGAGGGGCGGGATCCGCACGCTGCGGCGCAGGGTGCGGTGGTCGATCTCATCGAGGTGCTCGCGCCCATCGATAAGCGGCCCGCGCGGATCTGACCGACCCTTAAGAGCGGATCGTGTCCACCGGAAGCGACGGCGTCACGATGTACCCGGTGTCTAGGTCGCCGTACATCGTCACATCACCGGGGCTGCGCTGCAGATACAAGGCCACGTAGGCGCAGACCACGGCATCGACCGGGTCTTCCGCGCGGAGCAGTTCGCTCTTGCGTTGCGCGGCTGTGACGGCCCGGCGCAGCGCGACCCAGCCGTCGTGGCCGCGCACGAGTAGCGGTGTCGGGGCCTGCGCCAGCCGCTCGACCCCGTCCATCAGCAGCAACAGCTCGGATTTGAGCCGGTCGACGGTGCGGCCGGGCTTTGCCTTGTATTTGAGCGTCCGCTCCAGGCGGAACAGCGCGACGGTGGCCGCATGGGGGTAGACC
>DASTKA010000415.1:0-2932 GCA_035716165.1 Mycobacterium sp.
GACAGTCCCGTCACCCGGTAAATCTGTTGCACAAGAATGGGAACCAGCGACAGCGTGAGATATCCGTGCGCGATCGTCGTACCGAACGGACCCTTGGCCGCCCGCTCCGCGTCTACGTGAATCCACTGGTGGTCACCGGTCGCCTCGGCGAACAGGTCGATTTCCTTCTGGGTGACCTCGTGCCACCCGCTGTAGCCGAGGTGTTCGCCGACGTGCGCTTCGAACCCCGAGATGCCCTCGTAGACCGTGGGGGAGGCCTGCGTCATGCCGAGACCTTGAGCCCCAACTGCTCAATGGCGTTGCCGCCCATGATCTTCGCCTTCGCGGCATCGGAGATGCCGTCGAGCCGGTCGACGAAGCTCAACGGGTCGCCGATGCCCTCGGGGTGCGGAAAGTCGGAGCCGAACATCACGTGATCCTCACCCATGATGTCGACGATGCCCTTGACGTCGTCCTCGAGGAACGGGTGGATGTAGATGTTGCGTTTGAACACCTCGACGGGATGCTCGTCGAACTCCTTGGGCATGATCTTGTACGCGGTGTTGAGCTGTTCGAGGAGATTGCGCACCCAACCGCTGCCATTCTCGACGCAAAAGATCTTCAGGTCGGGGAAGCGTGACAGCGCACCGTGGCAGATCATCGCGGCCAAGGTGTCCTCGATGGCGCGGTGCCCCATGACCACCTCGCGCAGTGCGCTCGGCTTGAACGAGAGGTACTCGTCGCCGCCCTCCCATTCCATGAGGTGCTTCTGGTATCCGCTGTCCGAGGCGTGCATGGTCACCGGAATGCCAGCCTTGACGACTTCTTCCCAGAACGGGTCGAACTCGGGCAGACCCATCGATCGCGAGCCGCCGAAGCGACTGGGCACCGGAGCGGGGCGAACCAAGAACGTCTTCATTCCCCGTTCGAGGCACCAGTGCAGCTCCTGGATGGCCTCGTCTACGAGTGGCAGGCAAACGACGGGCGTCGCGAAGATGCGGTCGTGGTAGTTGAACGTCCAGTGTTCGTGCATCCACTCGTTGAGTGCATGGATGATTGCGTGGGTCAGGACGACGTCGTCGGTGGTGCGCTCCTCGATGAGGCTTGCGAGGGTGGGGTACATGACGCACTGATCTATGCCGAGTTCATCCATCAGCTCCAACCTGGGAGCCGGGTCCTGGTAGGCGGGGATGACATTCATTGCTTCACCGATGAATTCGCGGAAATTGAGGCCCTCTGGATTGTTGCCCAAGAAGTAGTCCTCGGCGCTGCCCGGCCGGGCCACCCGCTCGAATGTCGGGTTGGGAATCATGTGGCTGATGTGGTCCTTGACGACAAGCTTGGGCCGTCCGTTGACCTCGACGTAGCCGACCTTGCCGCGGTGCTCTTTGGGCAGGTACTTGGTGAGCGCGTCCCTCGTCTCGTACATGTGGTTGTCGATGTCGAAGACGGGATAGGGCAAGGACCGGGTAGACATGTGACTGATCCCTCCAGAGCAGCGAATATGGCCGTTTACGCTATCTGGAAATGACGTTATCACCAACGCTCACCAACATCTATCCAGGGCCGGGTCAGGCGAGCTCGTGCCACGCTGTCACGACTGCTTCGGTAGTGGTCACCGTGGCCAGCAGGGCCAACGTGTTGTCGATGATCGATTCCGCGTATTCGCGCGGGTAACCACATACCGCATCGCGCGGAAGAACGAACTGATAGCTGCGATTGACGGCGTCCATCACAAAGTTCTGAATCGCGATGTTGACCGAGACACCCACGCCCACAATGGTCTGGATTCCGAGGTTGCGTAGCACCGAGTCAAGGTCGGTACCCGTCATCGGTCCGACGCCGTGCGTGCGGGTAAGGACCAGATCGCTTGGGTCCGGACCGAATTCAGGTAGTACCGAGGCGCCGGGGCTGCCCGGAGCCAAATCGGCGGCGAACGACTTCCCCGCCATGAACAGCCTGGCATTGCTATTGGACCCGCGGTTGTCTGGGCGCTTCTGCATAAGGCAGTGCACAACCGAAACGCCGGCCGCCCGAGCCGCGTTGAGAAGCCGGGCAATGTTGGGAATCGCCTCCCGGCCGGCTTCCTCGGCCAGCATGGGCAGACCGGCCTGGGAGCCGATTACACCGCCCTGACATTCCTGGGTGACCAGGGCGGTCGTGGCGGGGGTCAACAGATCAAGCAGGCTGGGTTGCGGCATGAGAATAAACGTTATCGTGTGCGAGAACGCAATTTCCACTCAGTTGGCCGAGGGAGAGCAGATGGATGCCTGGGAGCTCGAAATCCGCGAGTCGGTGCGCCAGACGCTCGCCGACTACACCGCCGCCACCGATCGGTTCGATCTGCGCGGTCTCGCCGCCTGCTTCGCACCGGACGGCGCTCTCGAGTTCACGGGCGGAGCGCACCCACTCACCGGTCCCGCGGAGATCGAGGCGGGACTCGGCGCTGCCATGTCCAACGACCCTGACCCGGCGAGGCGGCCGCCTACTCATGTGCGCCACCACGTTTCGAGCATTCGGTTCGGTTCCGTTGCCAGGGACCGGGTGCAGGTCAGCAGCTATTTCGCCGTTCACACCGACATCGGCCTCGACCATTGGGGACGCTATCGCGACGTTCTCGTACCGCTGGACGGCCGGTGGTTGTTCGCGCGTCGGCGCATCAACGTGGACGGCTTTGCGGCCGACAGCCTTATGCGATGAACTCCGTTGCGAAACCGTGCGCGTGGTCGATGTATTCGGCCCGGGTGGCGCCCTGGGGTGCGATGGTCAGCCAGGTCACGCCCATCGCGTCCAGCTGTGCGATCGTGGCGTGCCGCTCGTCGGTCGACCTGCTGTCGTCGAGCAGGGTGCCCGCCGAGAAACAGATGTCCAGCGGTTCGGTACGGCCGATCTCGGCCGCGTATTTCTTGGCCCAGGCGATGGCCGACGCCAATTCCTCAAGCGTCGAGATCTC
>DASTKA010000416.1:0-7770 GCA_035716165.1 Mycobacterium sp.
AGACATCTGCGTGCGTGGCATGGAGATCCGCACCTTCATGACCGACCGGCCCGACGACGCCGTGCGCGACCTGAAGGAGTTGGCCCAGATGTTCGCCGCCGGCACGGTGCGGCCGTACATCGGTGCGCGATTCCCGCTCTCCGATACCGCGGCGGCATTACGCCACGTGGCCGATCGCAAGGTGCTGGGCAAGGTGGTGATCGACGTCGCGTGACGCGGCCCGGATCTCACGGAGTGACGATGTTGAAACTCGGGTCCGGCCCGTCGAGCACACTCAGCAGGGCCTGGAGCGCGGTCTGATCACCGGCGAGTTCCAGGCCGGGCGAGTCGAAATCACCCATCGCCACGGCGAGGAGCCGAATCTTGTTGGCCAATTTGACCGTAACGGTGGCAGTCGCGGGATCGGGTGCCACCTCGCGTCGGACCAGCACCCCGTTGCGCAGGGTGAGCCGATAGTTGACCGCGGAATCGGCGAAGGCGATGTCGAGGGCGATGTCCAGGTCCCAGCTGCGCGGTCCGTTCACCCGGATCGCCAGGCCGTCGAAGATCTGCTCCGGCGTCAGTTGGGACAGCATGGTCGGGGATGCGACCTGGGCCGCGGTGCCGAAGTTGCTGTCGCGCAATTCGGTTGCGCCGCTCAAGAAGAAGTTGCGCCAGGTCGCGTTTTCGGCCCCGTAGGCCAGCTGCTCGAGAGTGTCGGCGTACAGTGCTCGGGCGCCCGCGTGCTCGGCGTCGGTGAAGATCGCGTGGTCTAACAGCGTTGCCGCCCAACGGAAGTCACCGGCCTCGAAGGCAACGCGGGCGAGGTCGACAACCCGGTCGATCCCGCCCATGGCCTCGACGTACCGCGGCGCCAGCGCTTCGGGCGGATGTGGCCACAGCCGGCCGGGATTGCCGTCGAACCAGCCCATGTAGCGCTGGTAGATCGCCTTGACGTTGTGGCTCACCGATCCGTAGTACCCGTGCGTATGCCAGGCCCGCTCGAGAGCCGGTGGCATCTGGAACATTTCGGCGATCTCGGCACCGGTGTGCCCCTGGTTGAGCAAGCGCAGCGTCTGGTCGTGCAAATACGCGTACATGTCGCGTTGCAGCGACAGGAATTCGACGATGCTGTCCCGTCCCCAAGTCGGCCAATGGTGGGACGCGAAGACCACGTCGGCGCGATCGGTATACCTGTCGATCGCTTCGGTGAGATAACCGGACCAGGCGTGGGGATCACGTACCAGCGCGCCGCGCAGCGTCAGCAGATTGTGCAGATTGTGCGTCGCATTCTCGGCCATGCACAGTGCGCGGAAACGCGGGAAATAGAAGTGCATTTCGGCGGGCGCCTCGGTGCCCGGCGCCATTTGGAATTCGATCTCCACGCCGTCGATGGTGTGCGTTTCACCCGTGGTGCGGATGTCGATGGTGGGCACGATGACGGCGACCTCGCCGGTGGAGGTCGCCTGCCCCAGCCCGCAGCCGACCTGATCCAGCGGTCCGCGCGCCAGCAGGGCGCCATACATGTAGGTCGCCCGTCGCGTCATTGCCGGTCCGGCGTAGACGTTTTCCTGCACCGCGTGCTCGATGAAGCCTGCTGGCGCCAGGACGGCGACCGCACCGGCATCCACCTCCGCCTGCGAGGTGACACCCAATACGCCGCCGAAATGGTCGACGTGGCTGTGGGTGTAGATGACCGCGACCACTGGGCGCTCGCCGCCTCGGTGTGTGCGATACAGCGCCAGGGCCGCCGCCGCCACTTCGGTGGACACCAACGGATCGATGACGATGACGCCGTTGTCGGCTTCCACAAAGGTGATGTTGGAGATGTCCAGGCCGCGGACCTGATAGATGCCGGGCACCACCTCATAGAGGCCTTGCTTGGCGGCCAGCGTCGACTGCCGCCAGAGGCTGGGGTGCACCGAGGTCGGGGCGGGACCACTCAGGAACGAGTAGGCGTCGTTGTCCCACACCACGCGTCCGTCGGCCGCTTTGATCACGCATGGGGAAAGGGCGGCAATGAATCCTCGGTCGGCGTTGGCGAAATCAATTTCATCGTGAAATGGCAGATCATGGTCGCGATGCGCGGACTCGATGACTGCGCTGGGAGGCTTATGGTCCACCGTCATACCTTGCCATTAATGCGCCTCCAACCAAGGTGGTTCCGACGGCTTTTCGCCGTCTAAATAATGAACACAGCAACAATTTCTTCGGGCTCTGGATCGCCGCCCAGTTAACCCGCATACTGCCCAGACGGCCCTCCATGCCGAGGACCGCAACAATCGGGCATAAGGAGAACAGGTGAAGCGTCAACTGACCGTCGCGGTGGCTGGAGCGGCAATTCTTACCGCCGGGATATCAGGGTGTTCGAGCAACAAATCGGGCGGCGTTTCGACCTCGGTGCCGGGAGGCTCCGTGTCGGCCGGCGGCAACAACTCGTCGAAGGTCATCATCGACGGCAAGGACCAGAACGTGCAGGGCACCACCATCTGCACCAAGGCCGGCGGCAATATCTCGATCGCGGTCGGTGGCAACCAGACCGGGATCAGCGTCGTGCTCGCCGACGCCAATCCGCTCGCGGTGAAGGCGGTGCAGCTCGGCAACGTCAACGGCGTGACGCTTCAATACGCGCAAGGCGGCCAGGGCAACGCCTCGGCGACCAAGGACGGCAATACGTACAAGGTCACCGGCACCGCTACCGGCATCGACATGGCAAACCCGACGCAGCCGGTGAGCAAGCCGTTCGAAATCGACGCGACTTGCTCCTGACCTAGGAGTCGGATGCGGGCGGTTGCCATCCGTTGGGTGGCAACCGCACCGTGAACTCGGTGCGGCCCGGTGCGCTGTCCACCGCGATCGTCCCGTTGTGCGCCTTGACAACCGCGGAGACGATCGCCAGGCCCAGCCCGGTGCTACCGCCCTTGCGGGACCGCGAAGAATCGCCGCGGGCGAAGCGTTCGAAGACCTCGGATTGCAGCGCCGCCGGGATGCCCGGACCGTCGTCGATGACCTGCAGCACCGTGTGGGACGGCTCGGAGCTCAACCGCGTCGTCACGACGGTGCCGGCCCCCGTGTGGACGCGGGCGTTGGCAAGCAGATTGGTCAGCACCTGGTGTAGCCGCGCCGCGTCGCCGGTGACGACCACCGGTTCTTCCGGCAGGTCGAGTTCCCATTGATGGTCGGGTCCGGCAACGTGAGCGTCGCTGACCGCATCCACCGCCAACCGCGACAGATCCACCGGTTCGCGTTCCAACGGCCGGCCGGAGTCCAGCCGGGCCAGCAGCAGCAGGTCCTCGACAAGGCGCGTCATCCGTTCGGTCTCGGATGCCACCCGGCTCATCGCTTGTGCCACTGCCTCGCGATCGTCGCCCATCCGCTGGGTCAGTTCGGTGTAGCCGCGGATCGCCGCAAGGGGCGTGCGCAGTTCATGACTGGCATCGGCGACGAACTGGCGGACCCGGGTTTCGCTAGCTTGCCGCGCCGAGAGTGCGGCCGCGATGTGGTCCAGCATCTGGTTGAGGGCGGCGCCGAGTTGCCCCACCTCGGTGGAGGGATTCGCGTCGGCTTCGCGCACGCGCACCGGCAATTCGACCTCGCCGCGCGCCAGCGGCAAGCCGGCCACCTTGGTGGCGGTCTGCGCGACGCGACGCAAGGGCGCCAGCGCCCGCCTGATGATGATCACACCGGCGGTGGTGGCGGCAACCAGCGCGATGACCGTGACGATCCCGAAGATGACCAGCATCCGCATCAGGGTGGCGTCGATGTTGGCCATCGACAGGCCGGTGACGATGACGTCGCCGCCGTTTCGGCTCGGGGCCGCGACCACCCGGTAGCGTCCCAGGCCGTCGAGGCTCAGGGTCACCGGCTTGCGGCTGCCGGCGATCGCGGACAGCTGCCGCTGGGCGGTCGGGCTGAGCTCGGCCCGGTCACCGCTACCGGTGGTGTATCCGGCGTCCACCGTGTTCCCGTGGCTGACCACCGCCGCGACCATGCCCGCCGGCTGGCCCGGGGCATCGAGGAATCGCGGACCGGGCCCCGGCCTTGGATACACGTGCTGGCGACGCCAGCCCTGATGCGGAGGCTCGGGGTACATCTGCGCCGAGCGGAACGAGGTGCCGGCCAGCTGCCCGTCGAGCTGGGCGACCAGGTGGTGCAGCAGCGCCAGTTCGGTCGCCGCGGTGATGCCGACGCAGACGATGGCCAAGACGACGATCTGTCCGACCAGCAGCCGCAGGCGAAGGGACCAGACCCTTCGCGTGTCAGCGGGCCGGCTTGAGGACATAACCCGCGCCACGCAGCGTGTGGATCATCGGCTCTCTGCCGTTGTCGATCTTCTTGCGCAGGTAGGAAATGTAGAGCTCGACGATGTTGGAACGGCCGCCGAAGTCGTAACTCCATACCCGGTCCAGGATCTGGGCTTTGCTCAGCACCCGCTTGGAGTTGCGCATCATGAATCGCAACAGCTCGAACTCGGTGGACGTCAACGAGATTGGCTCGCCGGCGCGAGTGACCTCGTGGCTGTCTTCGTCGAGCACCAAGTCGCCCACCACCAGCTGTGCGCCGCTGTCCACCGTGGTCACCCCGGTGCGCCGCAACAGCGCCCGCAGACGCAGCACGACCTCTTCAATGCTGAACGGTTTGGTGACGTAGTCGTCGCCGCCGGCCGTCAGGCCGGCGATGCGGTCTTCGACGGCGTCCTTGGCCGTCAGCAGTAGCACCGGTAGCTGCGGGTTGTCCTCGCGCAGTTTGTGCAAGACGTCGAGCCCGCTCATGTCGGGCAGCATCACGTCGAGAACCACCACGTCGGGCCGCTGGGAGCGGGCGGATGCGATTGCCGACGCCCCGTCACCCGCGGTGGAGATGTTCCAGCCCTCGTACCGCAGTGCCATTGACACCATGTCGGCCAGGACCGATTCGTCGTCCACGACCAAGACATTGATGGGGTTGCCGTCGGCGCGGCACATGACAACCCGCTCTACCGAGGCCCGGGGCTGTGTCACAAGTTCCAGTATCCGACACGGACTGAGCCGAGGCTATGCCGAACCTATGCGTGTCCTGTGAAACAAATCGCGCGGCTGCTGGGCAGTCACGCGATTTGTTTCTCCAGACGAAGCTGTTAATACCAGTAGCGGCGGCCGGCGACCGGGCGCCCGACCGAGCCGAGAATCCACAGGATCGCGCCGATGACCAGCAAGATGATCCCAATTGTGGTCAGGATGGGTACGTGGAAAAAGAATCCCAGAATTAGCAGGATGATCCCTAAGATAACCATTTCGACTTCCTTTGAGTGAGCGGTTTAGATGTTGATCGATTGCATTGAACTTGGTTGCGGCAAGTGACAATCCGTGACTTTCGGATTGACACCGAAATAATTCAAGGGTCCGGCGATCACGGTCACCGCAACCGTCCCCGCCGAGGCGCATGATGTGTTGTCATTTTTGAAGTAGTCGCGCTGCCACGCCGCGAAGACTCCGATCAGCAACCACACCAAAGCAACCGTTCCGATGATCCCGCTGCCACGCATCGTGACCTCCATTGTGGACGAGAAGAAGTTTTCTCGTGGACGAGAAGTTACCCATTGAACGTATGTCTAAACATGCATTGGGTTATGCGGCAGTGCTTATCGGCATAGCTCTGGGCGTTAGAGGTGGTCGGCGAGCCAGGTGGCGGTGCGCTTCCTCGACGCCCGGGACAGCCAGGCGTCCTGAACCAGCTCAGCTAATTCGGTTCTGCTGATTTCGCCCAGCCGACTGGCCCGCACCAAGACCGACGGATGTCCGTCGAAATGGTCCGTGGTGAAGAACGGGGAAACGGGATCGGAAACCAGCGCCAACTTGTCGCTCTCCGATTCCACCCAGATCATGATCACGTCCGCATAGCGTTCGCCGGTGTCCGGATCGGTCGCGTCGGGTCGGGGCGTGCGAAAGAAGACGAACGACTTCCCGCCCACCTGGTAAATAACATTGCCCTTGGGACCCTGCAGGCGCTGGACATGCGGCATCGCGGCGGCGATCTCATGCACGTCGCTCACCCGGGCACGTCGGGCAGCCATGACGGCGAGGGTACCGACTGCCGATCGCAAGTACGGCAAGAGGTGTTGCGCTACGCGAGCTTTGAGGTCTGAAAGCGGCCCGCGTCCTTCGGGCGCTCAGTCCGCTCGCCGCTGCGCGGACACGTAGAGGGTGGGCGGCATCGAGTCCTCCGCGCCCTGCGGAACGCTGCGGTCATATCGCGCCATCAACTCCGCGAAGGACGCCGTCGTGACATCCCAGCCATGCTCACGCAGCCAGCCGTCGACCGGCGTGCGCTCCTCCGGGTACCAGAGGTCGTCGAAGTCCGTGATCTCCGCATTGACCAACTCGGCGGCCGCGGCCCGCATCCGTCGCATCTCGTCGCGCTGGCGTTGCACGCGACCGGGATCGGTGAAACCGGAGTCGGGCACGTTGGACGCCAGCCAGCTGCCCGGCGTGCTCAGCGAATTGATCCGCTCGAACAGCAGGTCCTGGCCCTGCGCGGGCAGATAGCGAACCAGGCCCTCCGCCGACCACACGGTGGGCTTGGCGGCGTCAAATCCCGCCTCGCGCAGCGCTTTCGGCCAGTCCTGGCGCAGGTCGATCGGGACGTTGACCAGTTGCGCCTTGGGTTCCGCGCCGTGTTCGCGCAGGGTGTTGGATTTGAATTCCAGCACCTTGGGCTGGTCGAGCTCGTAGACGACCGTGCCGTCGGGCCACGGCAGGCGCCAGCTGCGGGCGTCCAGGCCGGCGGCCAGAATCACCGCCTGGCGGACGCCGGCGTCGGCCGCGCCGAGGAAGAACTCGTCGAAGAACGCCGTCCGGGTGGCCATGAAGTCGACCATCAGCTGCAGCCGATTGCGCAGGTCGGGCTCGACGTCGCCGGCCTTGGCCAGCAGCGCCGGATCGGCGTAGATGCTCCACATCCCCTCGCCCGCGGCGTCGACGAACACCCGCGCGAACGGATCATTGATCAGCGGGTTCTCGCTTTCGGTCTCGGCCGCGCGAGCCGCGGCGACACCCAGCGCGGTGGCGCCCACGCTTTGAGTGATCTCCCAGGAGTCATTGTCGGTCCGCGGCATCGCCATTTCCCTTCCCCAGAAAGTAAGTTACGCACACTATTCTTCCAGCCGCCGCCGCCCGGGGGCGGCCGGTCGCCCTGCCCTAGTCTTTTTCGCAGACGGTCCACAGGTAGCAAGGGAGTGCCATGACGCCCACCCCGTCGCGTACCCCGCAGGAGGTATTCGCCCACCACGGCGCCGCACTGGCCGCGGGTGACCTTGACGAGATCGTCGTCGACTACGCCGAGGATTCCGTCCTGATCAGCCCCGCTGGCATCGCCCGCGGCAAGGACGCCATCCGCAGCGTCTTCGCGACGCTGCTCGCCGATCTGCCGGATGCAAACTGGGACTTGACGACCCAGCTTTTCGACGACGACGTCCTGTTCCTGGTGTGGACCGCCGATTCGGCCGTCAACCGGGTTGACGACGGTGTTGACACCTTCGTGTTCCGCGACGGCGTGATCCGAGCACAAACCGTCCGGTACACGCCGCACCCGAAGGGCTGACGAGTGGACTACGTGAACCTGGAAGCGGTCGCGGAGTGGATGTCGGGGCAGGGACTCGGCTCGGGGCCGCTGCAGGACGTCTCCAATGTCACCGGCGGAACCCAGAACGTCATGCTGCGGTTCACCAGGGCCGGCCGGCCCTATGTGCTGCGGCGTGGGCCACGGCACTTGCGGCCGCGCAGCAACAGCGTGATCCTGCGGGAGACGAAAGTG
>DASTKA010000417.1:0-9948 GCA_035716165.1 Mycobacterium sp.
AGCCGTTCGCCCGACCCTGCGGCGGGGACGACTGCGACTACGTTGCCTGAGGCGCCCGTTTCCAGGGCCACCGAAATGTCAGGACCTTCAGGAAGCGGCGGCCAGAACCTCGTCGAGGATGGTCTCCGCCTTGGCGTCGTCAGTGCTCTCGGCCAACGCCAGTTCGCCGACCAGAATCTGGCGGGCCTTGGCCAGCATCCGCTTCTCGCCGGCCGACAGACCACGTTCCTGGTCGCGACGCCACAGGTCGCGCACTACCTCGGCGACCTTGTTGACATCGCCGGAGGCGAGCTTTTCCAGATTGGCCTTATAGCGGCGCGACCAGTTGGTCGGCTCTTCGGTGTGCGGTGCACGCAACACCTGGAAAACCTTGTCGAGCCCTTCCTGACCGACGACGTCGCGGACACCGACATACTCGGCGTTGTCGGCGGGAACCCGAACCGTCAAGTCGCCCTGCGCAACCTTCAAGACGAGATACTTTTTTTGTTCGCCTTTGATGGTTCGGGTTTCGATCGCCTCGACTAACGCAGCACCGTGGTGTGGGTAAACAACGGTGTCGCCGACATTGAAGTCCATCTGGTTCGAGCCCCTTTCGTTACGTCAATCCTAACACGGCCGCCCAACTCTGCGCGAAGCAACGATGCAGGTCAGGGGCACAACACGCGCAGATTAGGGGTTGACATGAGGACCAAGTCGTGCACTGCAGCACATTACCAACGTCCCCGAAACGGCCCGGCAGTGGCCTGGAAAACGGCTCTTGCGGCGCTCCTGCGCTGGTCTGACGCCCCGCGCTATCGCGTGCGGGACGTTCCTACTACTGTGCATAGTTGCATCAGTCAACCGGCTCAGCAGGAGGCTTGAGAGAGTGAACCGCTTCAAGATCCGCCTCGGCCTTCCCGCGCTTGCCGTCGCCGGCGTGCTGGCCGTTCTGGCCGCTCTGCTCAGCGGTTGCGGAGCCGGACAGGTCTCCCAGATGGCGGTCCAGGAGCCTGCCATCAACGGCAACAAGGTCACCTTCAAAAACGTCGCGCTGCGCGACATCCGGATCCAGGCCAACCAAACCGGCGACTACGTACAGCCGGGCCGGACGGTGGACCTGGTGCTGGTCGCCGTCAACCTATCGGCGAACCAGGCCGACAGGCTGGTCGGCATCACCAGCGACATCGGTGCGGTGACGGTCAGCGGCGACACCCGGCTGCCCGCCGGTGGATCGCTGTTCATCGGCACGCCGGAGGGCGAGAAGGTGGCGCCGGGCCCGGTCGGTTCCAACACCGCCGCGGCCAAGGCGACCGTCAACTTGGCCAAACCCGTCACCAACGGCCTCACCTACAACTTCACCTTCAATTTCGAGAAGGCCGGCCAGGCCAGCGTCGCGGTGCCGATCACGGCCGGGCTGGCGCCGTCGCAGCAAAACCAAAACCAGGCGGGCTAACCGCCTGTCGTGTCACGGGCTTGTCGTAGCGGCTCGATACCGTCATGGCGTGGCAACTGCGCGCTCTCACTACCGCTGTTCGGAATGTCGGCATGTCACCGCGAAGTGGGTCGGCCGCTGCATGGAGTGCGGCACCTGGGGCACCGTTGACGAGGTCCCGGTGCTCAGCGCGGTCGCCGGCCGTCGCGGCGGCCGGGCCGCGGCGGCACCGGCCGTGCCCATCACCTCCATCGAGCCGAACGCGAGCCAGCACCGCACGACGGGTGTAGATGAACTCGACCGGGTGCTCGGCGGCGGCGTGGTGCCCGGCTCGGTCACACTGCTGGCCGGCGATCCGGGGGTGGGCAAGTCGACACTGCTGCTCGAGGTCGCGCATCGCTGGGCGCAAAACGGGCGCCGCGCGCTGTACGTCTCCGGTGAGGAGTCCGCGGGCCAGATCCGGCTGCGCGCCGACCGCATCGGCTGCGGCAGCGACGAGCTCTACCTGGCCGCCGAATCCGACCTGCACACCGTGCTCGAGCACATCGCGACGGTCAAGCCCGCGCTGGTGATCGTGGACTCGGTGCAGACCATGTCCACCACCGAGGCCGACGGCGTGGCCGGCGGAGTCACGCAGGTACGCGCGGTGACGTCGGCACTGACCGCCGCGGCCAAGACCAACGCGGTAGCCCTGATCCTGGTCGGGCACGTCACCAAGGACGGGGCCATCGCCGGGCCGCGTTCCCTCGAGCACCTGGTGGACGTGGTGCTGCACTTCGAAGGCGACCGCAACGGCTCGCTGCGCATGGTCCGGGGGATCAAGAACCGGTTCGGGGCCGCCGACGAGGTCGGGTGTTTCCTGTTGCACGACAACGGGATCGAGGGCGTCGCCGACCCGTCGAACCTGTTCCTCGATCAGCGTCCGGCCCCGGTTCCGGGCACCGCGATCACGGTGACCCTCGACGGGAAACGGCCGCTCATCGGCGAGGTGCAGGCGCTGCTGGCCACACCGGCCGGCGGCTCGCCGCGCCGCGCCGTCAGCGGCATCGACCACTCCCGGGCAGCGATGATCACCGCGGTGCTGGAAAAGCACGCCAGGTTGCCCGTCGGCATCAACGACATCTATCTGTCCACGGTCGGCGGCATGCGGCTGACCGACCCGTCGTCGGACCTGGCGGTCGCGGTCGCGCTGGCTTCGGCGCTTGCCGGCCTGCCGCTGCCCACCACGGCGGTGATGATCGGCGAGGTGGGACTGGCCGGAGACCTGCGGCGGGTCAGCGGCATGGAGCGGCGGCTGTCCGAAGCCGCGCGCCAGGGATTCAGCATCGCGCTCATCCCGGACGGGGACGACCCCCGGCGCGAGATCGTGCCGAACGGGATGCGGGCGCTGCGCGCGCCCACCATCGTGGCGGCCCTGGAGCACATGATCGACATCGCCGACCACCGCGGCGGCGCTCCCGCAAACCCGCGATGGCTGGACGCATGACGCGTCGGGCCTGAAGAATGACTTGCTGTGACTCGTCCGACCCTGCGTGAAACCGTCGCCCGCCTGGCTCCGGGCACCGGGCTGCGTGACGGCCTGGAACGCATCCTGCGTGGCCGTACCGGCGCGCTGATCGTGCTTGGCAACGACGAAGCCGTCGAGGCCATCTGTGACGGCGGTTTCGCGCTGGATGTGCGCTACGCGCCCACCCGGCTGCGCGAGCTGGCGAAGATGGACGGCGCCGTCGTGCTGTCCACCGACGGCAGCCGCATCGTGCGAGCCAACGTGCAGCTGGTCCCGGACCCGTCGATCGCCACCGACGAGTCGGGAACTCGGCACCGGTCCGCGGAGCGTGCGGCGATCCAGACGGGCTACCCGGTGATCTCGGTCAGCCATTCGATGAACATCGTGACCGTCTACGTGGGCGGGGAGCGCCACGTTGTGGCGGACTCGGCGACCATCCTGTCGCGGGCCAACCAGGCCATCGCCACCCTGGAGCGGTACAAGATCAGGCTCGACGAGGTCAGCAGGCAGCTGTCGCGCGCGGAGATCGAGGACTTCGTCACGCTCCGCGACGTCATGACGGTGGTACAGCGGTTGGAGCTGGTCCGGCGGATCGGCCTGGTGATCGACAACGACGTGGTCGAACTCGGCACCGACGGCCGCCAACTGCGGCTGCAGCTCGATGAGCTGCTGGGCGGCAACGACAACGCCCGTGAACTGATCGTGCGCGACTATCACGCCAGCCCGGAGCCGTTGTCCGAGGCGCAGATGACGGCCACGCTCGACGAGCTGGACGCGCTGTCGGACACCGAGCTACTCGATTTCACCATTCTGGCAAAGGTTTTCGGGTATCCGACGACCACAGAGGCGCAGGATTCGGCGGTCAGCCCGCGCGGCTACCAGGCGTTGGCCGGCATTCCCCGGCTGCAGTTCGCCCACGCCGACCTACTGGTCCGCTCGTTCGGGACGCTGCAGAACGTGCTCGCGGCCAGCGCCACCGACCTGCAGTCGGTCGACGGCATCGGCGCGATGTGGGCCCGCCATGTGCGGGAAGGACTTTCGCAGCTGGCCGAGTCGACGATCACCGACTCGTTGAGCTAGCTCCGATGCGGGGTCGGCGTCAGCCGGCCGGCGGCGGGGGCATCGGCGGCGCCTCGGGCTGCGGGACCGCGCCCGGCTGACCCGGCCCGGGCACCGGGCCCGGCGGCGGGGGCGGCTGGTTCATCACGAACGGCACCGGCATCGAGCGCAGATTGCCCAGCTGCACGACCAGGTTGTAGGTGCCCGGCCCGATCGCCGGCCGTGGCAGCGGGCAGTGCGGCCCCGAACCCATTCCCGTCCACGTCACCGCGGTGGTCACCTGCTCGCCCGGCGTGAAGGTCTTGATCAGCGTCTCGTTGGACGGCGCGCAGTCCAGGTTCGACCAGAGCCGCTTGTTGTCCAGCGAGTACACATAGGCCGCCAGCACCGCGGCGCCCACGTCGCGCTTGCAGGCCACCAGCCCGATGTTGGTGACGACCATGGTGAACTTCGGCTGGTCACCGATGAAGTACTGGGGCGCGTTGGTCAGGCCCTTCACCGCCAGCGTCGAATCGGGGCAGTCGTCGCCCTCCTTCAGCACGGGCGGCGGCTGCACCGCGGCGGTGGGGGTGGGGGTCTCGGGGTTCTGTCCCTGCGCGGGCGGCGCGACCGGAGCGGGGCCCTCGGGTCCCGGCGGTGGAGGCGCCTGGGGCGCAGGCGATCCCGGCTTGTTCTGAGCGGCGGTGGCTTTGTCGGCATTGGCGGGCTTGGCTCCCGCGCTGTGTCCCATGAAGGCGATGACGATGGCGGCCACGATCCCGATCACGACGACCGCGATACCAATGGCCAGGCCTCTGCGCCGCCAATAGATCTCGGTGGGTAGCGGTCCACGCGGTTCCAGATCGAGCACGTTCGCAGCGTAGGCCCAGGTCACATCGATTCGGCTGACCCGCCTCGGCGTGTCGCCAGGTTTGCTGGCCAACCGCCGTGTAGTGGCGGTGGGGAACTCCGCGCCGCGGGTGCCCTATTCGGTGCTATTCGCCTATGTCGCCGGCGTGGTCGCACAACTCCGCCCGCCCGTCCGCAAGGTGGTAGGTGACCCCCGCCACCGCGACCGTGCCTGCGGCCACCCGCTCGGCGATGATCGCCGACCGGGACGTCAGTTGCGCAACGGTTTCACCGACGTGTCGCTTCTCGAACTCGTCCACGCGGCTCAGGCCCTCGCGCCGGCCCATCAGGATCGACGGGGCCACGCGCTCCACCACGTCGCGCACAAAACCGCCCGGTATGACGCCGTCGTCGATCGCGGCCAGCGCCGCCTTGACGGCGCCGCAGCTGTCGTGCCCCAGCACGACGATGAGCGGCACATCGAGGACCGCCACGGCGAACTCGATGGAGCCCAGCACCGCCGAATCAATGGCCTGTCCGGCGGTGCGCACCACGAACATGTCACCCAGACCCTGATCGAAGATGAGCTCGGCGGCCACTCGGCTGTCGGCGCAGCCGAACACGACCGCGGTGGGGCTCTGACCCGCGGCCAGGCTCGCCCGATGCTCAACACTTTGGCTGGGATGCTGTGGCGTACCGGCGACGAATCGCTCGTTACCCTCTTTGAGTGACTTCCACGCGGTTACCGGACTGGTGTTAGGCATGGCTGACATCATGCCGCATCCGCCGGTTGCGGGCCCAGAGTTCATATCGGTCACCAATCTTGTTAACTGGTACGAAACTTCGAGCCGCGATCTGCCCTGGCGCGAGCCCGGGGTAAGCGCCTGGCAGATCCTGGTCAGCGAATTCATGCTGCAGCAGACGCCGGTGTCGCGGGTGCTGCCGATCTGGACGGACTGGGTGCGGCGCTGGCCCACCGCGTCGGCCACGGCCGCGGCCAGCGCCGCCGACGTGCTGCGCGCCTGGGGCAAGCTCGGCTATCCGCGGCGGGCCAAGCGGTTACACGAGTGCGCCGTCGTCATCGCGCGCGATCATGGCGACCGGGTACCCGAGGATGTCGAAACCTTGCTGACGCTGCCCGGTGTCGGCAGCTACACCGCCCGCGCAATCGCCTGCTTCGCCTACGGCCAGCCGGTTCCGGTGGTGGACACCAACGTTCGCCGGGTGGTGGCACGGGTGGTGCACGGCCTGGCCGACGCGGGCGCACCGTCCGCGACGCGCGACCACGCCGACGTGTCGGCGCTGCTGCCCGCCGACGCAAGGGCACCAAAGTTCTCCGTGGCGCTGATGGAGCTGGGCGCGACCGTGTGTACGGCGCGCGCGCCGCGCTGTGGGTTGTGCCCCCTCGGCCGGTGCGCGTGGCGCCACGCGGGCTATCCGCCCGCACAGGGCCCGGCCCGCCGCGTCCAGACCTATGCCGGAACCGACCGTCAGGTCCGGGGGCGGTTGATGGATGTGTTGCGCGCCAACGATTCTCCGGTGACTCGCGCCGAGCTGGACGTGGCGTGGCTGACCGATACCGCGCAGCGCGACCGGGCGCTGTATTCGCTGCTGGCCGACGGCCTGGTGACGCAGACGCGCGACGGCCGCTTCGCGCTATCCGGCGAGGAATGACTCGACGGCTTGGCGGTACACCTGTGGCGCTTCGTCGTGGATCAAGTGACCGGCTTGCGGTACCTTCAAATAGGTTGCGGCGGTTGATATTTCCGCCATTTTCCGCATCTGGCCCGGCGGGGTGACCGAATTGCCGGCCTCGATGAGCAGCGCGGGGGCGCGCACCGCGCGCCACTGCGCCCAGTAGTCCCGGGTGCCCCACTCCGCGGCGATCTCGATCCACCGCGATGTGTGACCGTGCAGCCGCCAACCGGTTTCGGTGCGGTCGAAGGCCTCCAGGAAATACTGGCCGGCGACGGGCCCGAACTCGGCGTAAACCTGCTCGGCGGAATCGAATTCGACTGGAAGCGCGTGCAGCCACGGTTCCCAGGGGCCGGTGGTGCGGCCGCGGAAGTCCGGCGCCATGTCCTCGAGCACCAGGGCGGAGATTAGTTCGGGACGCTCGGCCGCCAAGCACCACGAGTGCAGGGCGCCCATCGAGTGCCCGACCATCCTGACCGGCACCGCCAGCGCACTCACCGCGTCGGCCAGATCGGCCACGAAGCGTTCGGTGCTGATCGGGTGCGAATCGTCGACATCGCGGCCCCGGTGCCACAACGCGTCGTAGGTGTAGACGGTGCCCAGCCGGGTCAGCCACGGCAGCTGGCGCGGCCAGGTGGTTCCCCGCCCCATCAGGCCGTGCGCCAGCACCAGCGGCTCGCCATCTCCCCCGTGGCAAGTCAGCAGATGGCCGGGCATAGCACCATCTTGCGTGCAGCGCCCTCGGCTCGAGCATCGGGATGGGCGGGGTAGCCTAGCGGCATGTCGCCAGTGGTGAAGATCAACGCAATCGAGGTACCCGCCGACGCCGGCCCGGAGCTGGAGAAGCGGTTCGCCCACCGGGCGCACGCCGTCGACAACCAGCCCGGCTTCCTCGGCTTTCAGCTGCTCCGCCCCATCAAGGGCGAGAACCGCTACTTCGTGGTGACCCAGTGGGAGTCCGAGGAGGCGTTCCAGGCTTGGGCGCAGGGGCCCGCCGTCGAAGCGCATTCCGGTGAGCGGGCGAAGCCGGTGGCGACCGGCGCCTCGCTGCTGGAATTCGAGGTTGTGATGGACGTTGCCGGCAACAAGCAGGCTGGCTAGCCGGCTATCGGCCCGGCGCCGCGCATTGACGCTGAGCGCGGCCGCAGCACTGGTAGTGACATTGGCGCCCGGTTGCGCCCCCAACCCCTCGCCGCAGGCGAACGCGGCGAATCCGGGACGGCAGATCGACACCCGGACCCCACCCGGCATCCGGGCCCAGCAGACGTTGGACATGCTCAACTCGGATTGGCCCATCGGCCCGGTCGGTGTCGGCACCCTCGCCGCGCCCGACAAGGTCGAGTCGGTGGAAACCACCATGGAGGCGCTGTGGTGGGACCGTCCGTTCACCCTCAACGGCGTCGACCTCGGCGCGAGCGTGGCGACCCTGCACCTGACGTCGTCCTACGGTGCCCGGCAAGACATCCGGGTGCACACCGACGACGGCGGTTATGTGGACCATTTCGACCTCGACACCCAGGCGCCGACGATCAACTCATGGCACGACATCGACTCGGTGCTGGGCAAGACCGGGGCGCGTTATTCCTATCAGGCCGCGAAGGTCGACGACGGGCATTGCGAGCCGGTGGCGGGCACCAATACGCACGAATCTTTGCCGCTGGCATCCATTTTCAAGCTCTATGTGCTGCATGCGCTGGCGGGCGCGATCAAGAGCGGCACGGTGTCCTGGGATGACCAGCTGACCGTCACCGACAAGAGCCGGGCGGTGGGTTCGTCGGGCTTGGCATTGCCTGCCGGAGCCCATGTTTCGGTGCGCACCGCCGCCGAGAAGATGATCGCCACCAGCGACAACATGGCCACCGACTTGCTGATCGGGAAGTTGGGCACGCACGCGATCGAGGAAGCGCTCGTCACGGCCGGGCATCACGACCCGGCCAGCATGACCCCGTTCCCCACCATGTACGAGTTGTTCTCCGTCGGGTGGGGCAGGCCAGACCTGCGCGGCCAATGGGAGCACGGGTCGCCGCAAGTCCGCGGACAGCTGCTGCAGCAGGCGAATTCGACGCCGTATGACCCGGATCCGGTGCGGGCCCACTCGCCGGCGTCCTCCTACGGTGCGGAGTGGTACGGCAGCGCCGAGGACATCTGCCGGGTGCACGCGGCGCTGCAGGCCGACGCTGTCGGCAAGGCCGCACCGGTGCGCGAAATCCTGTCCGCGGTCGCGGGCATTCAGCTCAACCACAACGTCTGGCCGTACATCGGCGCGAAAGCCGGTGGCCTGCCGGGTGATCTGACCTTCAGCTGGTATGCCGTCGACAAGACACAGCAGCCCTGGGTGGTGAGCTTTCAGCTGAACTGGCCGCGCGATCACGGGCCGACAGTGACCAGCTGGATGCTGAAGATTGCCAAGCAGGCCTTCGCGCTGATCGCCCCGCGCTGAGGCTCACAAGCGCAGCGTCCAACGGCCGCTTCGGAAATGCATGCCAATGCGGCCCGCCGGCGTGACGTCGATGCGCCAAAACGCTTCCGGGGCGATGCCCAGCGCCGCCACGATCGCCGCCCGGATCACCGCCGGATGCGTCACCGCCACGGTGCGTGCCGGGTTGGCGCTCAACGACTCCAGCCACCGCGACACCCGCCAGATCAGGTCGGCGATCGACTCCCCGCCGTGCGGCGCGGCTGCGGGTTGGCTCAGCCATACCTCGAGTTCGTCCGGTGGCACGGCCGCGAGCGCCCGGCCGCGCCACCGTCCGCAGTCGAGATCGGCCAACCGCAGCTCGGTTTCCGCTTGCAGGCCAAGCAATTCCGCGGTCTGTCGGGTGCGCCGCTCGGGTCCGGCCAGCTGACGCGGCGCGGCACCGGCGAGGCCCTCCATCGCTTCGATCTCGCGGCGGCCGATCGCGTTCAGCGGTTCGTCGGCGGGAAAACGCTTGTCCGCCATGGCATCCGTCATGCCATGCGCGACCAGGGTCAGGCGGACGACCTCGGTCACGCCCCGATGCTCGACGCCTGCGGTGTCCGCGCCGCGAGCAGGCGCCCGCTGATCGCCGCGAACACCAGGCCGATACCCGCCCACAGCACCAGCTGGGTGGCCAGCGACTGCAGCCGGAACTCGTAGAGGACGTCGGCGGGAAATCCCGGATAGATGATCGTCCCCGTGGCATCGCGCAGCGGCTCGGGTGTCTCGTCCACGCTCGGCAGCGCCACCGCCACCAAGACGATGGCCACCAGATACCCCGCGCCCGCCAGCAGGCTCGCGTTGTACGCGCCGAACCGTGCGGCGAGGCGCCGCGCCACCCACGCCGCGCCGATTGCCATCACCACCGACGCCAGCACCATCGCCAGATACCAGCCGGTGCGCGCCGCGATGGTGTCGGCCTGGCCGACCGCAGGCGGGTTCGGCGGATACTTCACGAACGGCACCACGTACACCGCGCCGAGCGCGCCG
>DASTKA010000418.1:0-2300 GCA_035716165.1 Mycobacterium sp.
AGTGGATGCCGCCGACTGGGCCGAGATGCTGATGCGGATGTACATCCGGTGGGCCGAGCAGCACAAGTATCCCGTCGAGGTGTTCGACACGTCCTACGCAGAAGAGGCCGGTATCAAGAGCGCGACGTTCGCCGTGCACGCGCCGTTCGCCTACGGCACGCTGTCGGTCGAGCAGGGCACCCACCGGCTGGTGCGAATCAGCCCATTTGACAACCAGAGCCGGCGTCAGACATCGTTCGCTGAAGTCGAGGTGCTCCCGGTGGTGGAGACCACCGACCACATCGAAATACCGGAAGGCGATGTGCGCGTTGACGTTTACCGCTCCAGCGGGCCGGGAGGCCAATCGGTGAACACCACCGACTCCGCGGTTCGCTTAACCCATATCCCAACGGGTATTGTCGTGACTTGCCAGAACGAAAAATCGCAATTGCAGAACAAGATCTCGGCGATGCGAGTGCTTCAGGCAAAGCTGTTGGAGCGCAAGCGTTCCGAAGAACGAGCTGAACTGGACGCGTTAAAAGGCGAAGGTGGCAGTTCGTGGGGCAACCAGATGCGCTCCTACGTTCTGCAGCCGTATCAGATGGTCAAGGATCTGCGAACCGAGTACGAGGTTGGCAACCCTGCGGCCGTCCTGGATGGAGACATCGACGGATTTCTGGAAGCGGGAATCCGTTGGCGCAACCGAAAAGATGACGAATAACACAAGTTTTCTCGCCACATCGATGACACACCGCTGGCACGACTTCTGGCGGGGCGACCTCGGTGAGTGGATCATCAGCCGGGGTCTGCGGATCGTCATGGTCCTGATCGCCGCAATGCTGGCTGCCCGGTTCGTGAACTGGGTGGCGCAGCAGGTGACCCATCAGCTCAACCTGGGCTTCGCCGAGAGCGACGCGCTGGTGCGGTCGGAAGCGTCCAAGCACCGGCAGGCCCTGGCGTCGGTGATCTCTTGGGTGTCGGTCGTCATCATCGGCATCTGGGTCATCCTGCAGATCGCGTCCGTGCTGCAGTTCTCGGTGAGCGGATTGGTCGCGCCGGCCACCGTGGTGGGCGCCGCGCTGGGTTTCGGCGCACAACAACTGGTCAGGGACCTGCTCTCCGGCTTCTTCATCCTGGTGGAGCGCCAGTACGGCTTCGGAGACCTGGTCACCCTTACCGTCGTCTCCGCAACGGAGGCCAGCGGCACGGTCGAGAACGTGACATTGCGAGTGACTCGGCTGCGCTCGTCGGATGGCGAAGTCTTGACCATCCCCAACGGGCAGATCGTCAAGGTGGTCAACCTGTCCAAGGACTGGGCGCGCGCGGTGGTGGACATCCCGGTGCCGACCAATGCCGATCTCAACCGGGTCTACGAGGTCCTGCACCAGGAATGCGACCACGCGATGGACGACCCCGTGCTGGGGGAATTGCTGTTGGACGCCCCGACCGTGATGGGCGTGGAAAGCATCGCGGTCGACACCGTCACCCTGCGGATGGTGGCCCGAACCCTGCCCGGCAAGCAGTTCGAGGCCGCCCGGCGGCTGCGCGTGCTGGTCATCCGGGCGCTGGCCCGCGTCGGGATCGTGACCGCGGCTGACGCACGGGTAGGCCTCGTCGAAGACCCGTCCGTCCCGGCCGCCCAGGCCGCCGAACCGCAAGTCGATGAAGTCCAAGGTGCGGTGCAGAACCGGTGAAGTTCACCCTGAACATCCTCGAGAAGCGCGGCGACGCCGACGACACGGATGCGAAGCATCGCTGGCCGAAGCACATGTTCGGCGGGCGGATGCCCACGTCCACCTTCGTGTTGATCGTCGCTTTCGTCCTGGTGTGGTGGGTCTACGACACCTATCGCCCCGAACCGGCGCCCAAGCCCCCGGCCCAGCAAGTGGTACCGCCGGGCTTCGTGCCCGATCCCAACTACACCTGGGTGCCGCGCAGCCGCGTGCAGGCGCCGCCGCCGACCGCCACCTACACGCCGACCCCGACGAGCACGCCGCCGCCGCCACCCCCAACGCCGCCGCCACCACCGGTGACGACGACGACCACAACACCCCCGCTGCAGCTGCCGCAGCTGCCGTGCATCCTGCCGGCGCCGTTCTGCCCGCCCAGCTCGAGCCCGCCCACACCGGGGTCGCCGCAACCGCAACCGGGGCCCGGCCCGGCCCCGACTTCGCCGCCACCGGCCAGCTGACTTCGCTAGTCAGCGAAATTCACCGCTACACTGGCGTGCCGTGATGATCACCCTGGACCATGTCAGCAAGAAGTACAAAGCGTCGGCCCGTCCGGCGCTGGAAGACGTCAACGTCAAGATCGACAAGGGT
>DASTKA010000419.1:0-4561 GCA_035716165.1 Mycobacterium sp.
GCCCGGGCCGCGCCGCCAGCACCTCCACCACCTCGTGGACGTCCACCCAACCCCACTTCAGCGGATAGGTGAATTCGTCCAGCACGTAGAAGTCGTGACGCTGATCGGCCAGCCGGCGCGCGATCTCGGCCCAGCCGTCGGCGGCCGCCGCCGCGTGGTCGACGTCGCTGCCCGCCTTGCGGGTCCACGACCAGCCCGCACCCATCTTTTGCCATTCGACTGGGCCGCCGATCGAATGCTGGTCGTGCAGCCGGCCAAGATGAGCGAAGACCGCCTCCTCACCCACCTTCCACTTGGCACTTTTGACGAACTGGAACACCGCGACGGACAGGCCGGCGTTCCAGGCCCGCAACGCCATTCCGAACGCGGCCGTGGACTTTCCCTTGCCGGCGCCGGTGTGCACGGCCAGCACCGGGGTGTCCCGCCGCGACCGCGTGGTCAGGCCGTCGCCGGGAACGTGCAGTGGAACGCCTTGTGGCATCAGCGATTATCCCTTTCCGCTCAGGCCGCGTCACGCACCGCACGCGTCAGGGAATCCGCGTGCAGCTGCTCGAGCCGGATGGCCGGAGCGCCGAGTTGGCGGGCCAGTTGCTCGGCGAGGCCCAGCCGAACAAACGACGTTTCGCAGTCCACGACCACCGCTGCAGCGCCCTCGGCCACCAGCCTCTTCGCCGCTATTCTGCTGCGGCCCAACGGGTCCGGGCCAGCGGTGGCCCGGCCGTCGGTCAGCACCACCACCAGGGGACGCCGCGCCCGGTCGCGCGCCCTCTCCCGCACGATGAGCTCACGCGCGGCCATCAAGCCTTCGGCGAGCGGGGTCTTGCCACCGGTGTCGAACCGGGCCAGTCGCCGCCCGGCGATATGGGCCGACGAGGTGGGCGGCAGCAGCAGCCGCGCCTCCCGGTGCCGGAACGTGATCACGGCAACCTTGTCGCGCCGCTGATACGCGTCGCGCAACAGCGACAGCGTCGCACCGCTGACCGCGGCCATGCGATCGCGGGCTGCCATCGAACCCGACGCGTCCACGACGAAGATCACCAGATTGCCTTCGCGGCCCTCCCGTACCGCGCGGCGCACATCGTCGGGCTGCGGCCGCAACGGCCCGGTACCGGCACGCTCGGCGGCCGACAGCAGGGTGGCGAACAGGTGCAGTCCGTGCCCGCCGCAACCGGCATCGTCCGCGTCGGTGGCGGCGATGACGCTGCCGCTGGCGTTGCGGGCCCGCGACCGCCGTCCGGGCGCGCCTTCGCCGACGCCCGGGACCCGCAACGCGCGGGTTTGGAAGGTTTTCGACGGCGGCGCGCTGGGCCTGGTCTTCGGCCGCCGCGAGTCGCCAGCCTGCGTTGAGTCCCGTTGCGGCGCACCCTGTTCCGTCTGTGACGACTGACCGCCGCCGGGGGGGTCGGGGTCGGGCTCCGGGTCGGAATCGGCCTGCGCAAGCGCTTCGTCCAGCTGGTCGCGGTCGATGCCGGGATCATCGAACGGATCTCGGCGGCGCCGATGCGGCAACGCCAGTTCGGCGGCCACCCGGATGTCCTCTTGCTCGACGACGTGCGCGCCGCGCCAGGCGGCATGCGCGACGGCGGCGCGGGCTACCACCAGATCGGCACGCATCCCGTCGACGTCGAACGCCGCACAGAGTGCGGCGATGCGCCGTAATTCGTTGTCGGGCAACACCACCTCGTCGACGAGCGCGCGCGCCGCGGCGATGCGCCGGGCCAGCTCGGCATCGGCGTCGGCATAGCGCTCGGCGAAACCGTCCGGGTCCGCCTCGTAAGCCATCCGCTGGCGGATGACCTGCACCCGCACGTCGACGTCGCGCGAGGCGTGGACGTCGACGGTGAGGCCGAACCGGTCCAGCAGCTGCGGACGCAGTTCGCCCTCTTCGGGATTCATGGTGCCGATCAACACGAATCGCGACTCGTGCGTGTGGGAGATGCCGTCGCGTTCGATGTGCACCCGCCCCATCGCCGCGGCGTCGAGCAGCACATCGACGAGATGATCGTGCAGCAGGTTGACCTCGTCGACATAGAGCACACCGCCGTGCGCGCGGGAAAGCAGTCCCGGCGAAAACGCGTGCTCGCCATCGCGCAGCACCCGCTGCAGGTCCAGTGAGCCGATCACCCTGTCTTCGGTTGCTCCGAGCGGCATTTCGACGAGGCCGGCGTCATTGCCGGTGGCGTCGGACAGCAACGCCGCAAGCCCGCGCACGGCCGTCGACTTGGCGGTGCCCTTCTCGCCGCGGATGAGCGCGCCACCGATCTCCGGGCGCACGGCGCACAGCAACAGGGCCAGGCGCAACTGGTCGTGCCCGACGATCGCGCTGAACGGGTAGGGCTTCACGGCTTGGCCGCCAAACCCCAACCGGGCCGCAACATCGGCACGTGCGGAACGCCGTCGTCAAGGAAATCGTCACCGTCGCGAACGAATCCATGCTGGGCGTACATGTCCGCCAGATAGGTCTGCGCATTGATCCGGCAGGGGTAATCACCCACCTCGGCCAGGGCCGCCCGCAGCAGCCGGGTGGTGTGGCCCTTACCCCGCGCATTGCGTTTGGTGCACAGCCGCCCGATCCGGAACACCTTCTCGCCCCCGGCGTGCTCCTCCATCAGCCGCAGTGTCGAGATCACCTCGCCGCCGGGTGTTTCCAGCCAGAAGTGCCGGGTCTCGGCGAGGAGGTCACGCCCGTCCAACTCGGGATACGGAATAGCCTGTTCGACGACGAACACCTCGACCCTCAGCTTGAGTAGCTCGTAAAGTGTCTGGGCATCAAGGTCTTTGGCCCAGATACGCCGCAGTGCTTCTATCACTGGCGCCGCTCCTCCTCATCGCCTCGCTCTGCATCGTCGTCGGCGCGTATCACTGGCGCCGCTCCTCCTCATCGCCCAATCCGAGCACTTTCGTCCCCCACGAAAAGACCTCGTCGTACAGCGCCGGCTCATCCGACAGCGTCGCCCCCAGCGAGGGAACCATCTCCTTGAGCGTGGGTTGCCACGACGCAAAGCGGTTGGCGAAGCAGCGTTCCAGCACGCCGAGCATGATCGGCACCGCGGTCGACGCTCCCGGAGAGCCGCCGAGCAGACCCGCGATGCTTCCGTCGGCGGCGCCCACCACGGTGGTGTCGAAATCGAGCACCCCGCCCTTGCGCTTGTCCCGGCGGATCACCTGCACCCGCTGGCCGGCCACGGTCAGCTCCCAGTCCGAAGCCACTGCGGTGGGGGCGAATTCGCGCAGCATGCGAAGCCGATCCGGTTCGGACAGCCGCAGCTGGCCGATCAGGTACCTGACCAGCGTCAGCTGGCTGACGCCGACACCGAGCAGTGAGGCCACGTTGTCCGGCTTCACCGAGCGGGGCAAATCGGTGAAATGTCCGTGTTTCAAGAACTTCGGCGACCAGCCGGCGTACGGCCCGAACACCAGCCACGGCTTGCCGTTGACGTAGCGCAGATCGAGATGCAGCGCGCCCAGCGGCGGCGCGCCCGGCGCGGGCACCCCGTACACCTTGGCCCGGTGCGCGGCGGTGAGCGCCGGGTTGCCGGCGCGCAGGAACCGGCCGCCGATCGGAAACCCCGCGAAACCTTTGACCTCGTCGATGCCGGACTTCTGCAACAGCGGCAGCGCATCACCGCCGGCCCCGACGAAGACGAATTTGGCCTTCAGACGGCGCTTTTCGCCCGTGCGCCGGTTGCGGATCAGCAGCACCCAGCTGCCGTCGGACTGGCGGGCCAGGCTGCGGACCTCATGACCGAACAAAGCGGTCGCGCCGCTGCGCACGCAGAATCCGACGAGTTGTCGTGACAGCGCACCGAAGTCGACGTCGGTGCCGTGGGCCGCCCAGTTGAGCGCCGTCGGCTCGGAGAAGTCGCGCTTGGCGGACATGAACGGCAACCGCCGGGCGAACTCGCCCGCGTCTTCGATCAGCTCAATGCCGGCGAACAGTGGGTTGGGCGCCAGTGCCCGTTGCCGTCGCCGTAGATAGTCGACGCGCTGTGCCCCCCGCACGAAGCTCGCGTGTGGGATCGCGGTGAGGAAGCCCCGATCGGTCAGGATGCCGTTCTCGACGGCGTAGGCCCAGAACTGGCGGGTCACCTGAAATTGCTCGTTGATCCGCACCGCTTTGCTGATGTCGATCGAACCGTCGGCGCGCTGCGGCGTGTAGTTCAGCTCGCACAGCGCCGAATGCCCGGTACCGGCGTTGTTCCACGGGCCGCTGCTCTCGGCGGCGACGGCGTCCAGACGTTCCACGAAGGTCATCGACCAATCCGGCTGCAGCCGGCGCAGCAACGCTCCCAGCGTCGCGCTCATGATGCCCGCGCCCACCAGCACGACGTCCGTCGGCGTGGTTCTGGCTAGCGATGACACCGGCTTGCTGGTCCTTCCCTCGACTGGGCCGATCCCAGGTTATCCCGAGGCAAATCGGCCACGAACGACGTGCGGCGCCCCGTGCCCAGCAAAAGCTCTAAGCTGGCAGGGTGACCGGCGACGTGACCGGGTGGGTGCCCGATGTCCTCCCCGGTTATCAGCAGCGAACCATCGCTCTGGGGTCCGATCCGGCCGGTGA
>DASTKA010000420.1:0-2632 GCA_035716165.1 Mycobacterium sp.
GTAGCGGAACGTCATCACGTTGTCGGCCATCGACAGGGCGTCGGCGAAGCGCAGGTCGATCTCCTGCTGGCCGGGCGCGCCCTCGTGGTGGCTGAACTCCACCGAGATGCCCATGAATTCCAGGGATTCGATCGCGTGGCGCCGAAAGTTCGAGGCGGAGTCGTGAACAGCCTGATCGAAGTAGCCGGCGTTGTCGACGGGGACGGGCGGCGTCCCGTCGTCGGGGCCCGGCTTCAGCAGGAAGAATTCGATTTCCGGGTGCACGTAGCAGGAGAAACCGAGGTCGTTGGCCTTCTGCAGCTGGCGGCGCAGCACGTGCCGCGGGTCCGCCCAAGACGGCGAGCCGTCCGGCATGGTGATGTCGCAGAACATCCGCGCCGAGTGGTGGTGGCCGTTGGCCGAGGCCCACGGCAGCACCTGGAAGGTGGAGGGGTCGGGGTTGGCCACGGTGTCGGATTCCGAGACCCGCGAGAAGCCCTCGATCGAGGATCCGTCGAAGCCGATCCCCTCCTCGAAGGCGCCTTCGAGTTCGGCCGGGGCGATGGCGACCGACTTGAGGAAACCGAGGATGTCGGTGAACCAGAGCCGAACGAACCGGATGTCTCGTTCCTCGAGCGTGCGGAGGACGAATTCCTTCTGTCGATCCATAACCCGAACAGTATGCAACCGCTGTTAATTCTGTGTTACCGATGCCCGCTCAGAACCATTGCGAACGTTGCCGGCGTCCGGATCGATCGGCTAGCACGGCCACGCGTGGCCCACCTGTCCGTGGATGGGGCTCGCCGCGCACGCCCGTCTCTGGTATCTCCAGAAAGCGCGCACTCTGTCGATGCAAGCCTGGCTGGCAACGGGATCGGTGATGCCGGCACAGGGCCCGTCGGCCTGCGCTTGTGCTGGTGGAATGCACAAAAGTGACAGTGCGACGGCCGTTGCCGCCGACACTCTCAAAATTGCCCTCTTCATGAGCTCTTCCTTCGAGACCGGCCGCCAACGGGCGCCGCTGATTCTCTGTGCCCGCCACCCAAATTCTGCACCGATGCCCGCTCAGAACCATTGCGAACGACCATTGCGAACGCCGCCGGCGGCGCGGTCAGGGTTCGCAGCGGTAGGAGGCCGGCGGCGGCGTGCCGGCGACGAAATACCGGACGACGGCGGTGTCCACGCATTCGTGGCCGTTGAACACCGCGGTGTGCTGCGTCCCGTCGTAGGTGATCAGCGCGCCGCCGAGCTGGCGGGCCAGGTTCACCCCCGACTCATATGGCGTGGCCGGGTCGTGCGTGGTGGAGACGACGACGACCTTGCCCGGCGCCATGGGCGGCGCGGCGTGGGGCGCCGACGTCGCCGGCACCGGCCACATCGCGCACAAATCCCGGGGAGCATTTCCGGTGAACTGCCCGTAGCTCAGGAACGGCGCGGCCTGCCGGATCCGCTGGTCGGCGCTCACCCAGCTGGCTTGATCCGTCGGATTCGGCGCGTCGACGCAGCGGACCGCGTTGAACGCGTCCTGGTCGTTGGAGTAGTGCCCGTCCTTGTCGCGCCGGTCGTAGTCGTCGGCGAGCAACAGCAGGTCGTCCGCGTCGGTGCCGCGCGCCAGGCCGAGCAGGCCGCTGGTCAGGTATTTCCAGTGCGCGGGTGTGTAGAGCGCGTTGATGGTGCCGGTGGTCGCGTCGGCGTAGCTCAGGCCGCGTGGGTCTGCGGTTCGGCCCGGCTTGGTCGCCAGCGGATTCACCAGCGCGTGGTAGCGGTTGACGAATTGGCTCGGGTCGGTGCCCAGCGGGCAGTCCGCCGAGCGGGCGCAGTCGGTGGCGTAGTCGTTGAAAGCCGTTTGGAATCCGGCCATTTGGTTGACGTTCTCGTCGATCGGCCCGACGGTCGGGTCGATGGCGCCGTCGAGCACCATCGCGCGAACGTGGTTGCTGAACTTCTCCAGGTAGGCGGTGCCCAGCTCCGTGCCGTAGCTGTAGCCCAGGTAGTTGATCTGGTCGTCGCCCAGCGTCTGGCGCACGGCATCCATGTCCCGGGCGACGGACGCGGTCCCGGCGTTGGCCAGAAACGCCGGCCCCATCCGGTCGACGCACTGCTGGGCCAGCTGCCGGTAGAGCTGCTCGATATGCGCGACCCCGCCGGGGCTGTAGTCCACCATCGGCTCGCGCCGGTACGCGTCGAACTCGGCGTCGGTGCGGCAGCGCAGCGCAGGTGTCGAATGACCGACTCCCCTGGGATCGAAGCCGACCAGGTCGAAGTTGCGCCTGATCGGTGAGTCCGCAAGGTCTGAGGCCATCGAGGCCACCATGTCGACCGCCGAGCCGCCGGGACCGCCGGGATTGACCAGAAGGGGTCCGATCCGTTGTCCCGTCGCGGGAATCCGGATCACCGCCAACTTGGCCTGCGCGCCGCCGGGGTTGTTGTAGTCGATCGGCACCGACACGGTGGTGCACTGTGCGGTGGGGATATCGCTTGTGTCACTGACGAATTGGCTGCAGTTGCCCCACCCCTGCGCCACCCCGGCCGACGGCGGATTCGGGCCCGGCGTCTGCCCGGCACCCGGTTCCGGCGTGGCGCCGACCGTGGGCGGCGCGACGACGCAGGGAGCACTGAGAATCAGCAAGGAGAACAGCGCCGAGCTCAAGGA
>DASTKA010000421.1:0-2144 GCA_035716165.1 Mycobacterium sp.
CGACTTGCGGATGGAATGCTCGCACGATTTGGCGGTTTGCTCCTAGGCTTGGACACCATGTCCATCGACCGGTTCGGCCTTCTTGCGGGCACCATCCGACTTGCCTCTGGCGTTTCCTTCCTCGTCGACCCGCTGCGAGCAAACAAATTGTGGGGAGATCCGGAAGAACAGACGCCTACCGCGCAATTGCTGCTGCGGTCGATGGGCTACCGGGACGCGCTGATCGGGGCCCTGCTCGCGGGGGCGGCACTGCGCGGGAAGAACACGCGCGGCTGGTTCCTGGCCTCCGCGGGTGCCGACGTTGCCGACCTGGTCGGCGGGATGAGCGTGCACGACGAGCTGAAGCCGTCGCAGCAGATCATCGGCTTGGGCGGGGCCGCCGTGGGCGTAGCCGTGGGCCTCTGGGGCGCCGTACGTCCGACGACCCGCCGGACCAAACGGGTGGTGGCAGAAGAACCAGCGCCGTGAGCTGAGCCGTTCGGTCCATATGCGGGCGCACGCCCGCGCTGACAGCCGCGCCATGATGCGGTTGACTAAGCGTCATGGATTTCGGTGTGTTGACATTTGTTACCGACGACGGCATTGGTCCCGCGGACTTGGGCAGGGCGCTCGAGCAGCGCGGTTTTGAATCGCTCTTCCTCGCCGAGCACTCGCACATCCCGGTCGACACCAAGACCCCGTACCCGAGCGGTGGCCCGATCCCGCCGAAGTACTACCGCACGCTGGATCCGTTCGTGGCGCTGTCCGCCGCGGCGGTCGCCACCGAACGGCTCGTCCTGGGCACCGGCATTGCGCTCGTGCCTCAGCGGGATCCGATCCACACGGCCAAAGAGGTGGCCTCGCTGGATCTGGTGTCGCAGGGGCGTTTTCGGTTTGGGGTGGGTGTCGGCTGGCTGCGCGAAGAAATCGCCAACCACGGTGTCAACCCTTCGGTCCGGGGGCGGGTCGCCGACGAGCGCCTCGACGCGATGATCGAGATCTGGACGCACGAAAAGGCGGAGTACCACGGCGAATTCGTGAACTTCGACCCCATCTACAGTTGGCCCAAGCCAATCCAGCAGCCTTATCCACCGCTCTACATCGGCGGAGGGCCGGCGGCCTTCAAGCGCATCGCGCGGCTGAACGCGGGGTGGCTGTCGATGACGGCGTCGGCAGAGCAATTGTCTTCTCCGCTCGAACAACTACGCGACGTGGCCGGCCAGGACGTGCCGGTGATCCACTTCCACGGCGGCGAGCCGACGGCGAAGGAACTCGAGGGTTATCGCGACCTTGGACTAAACCACCTCTTGGTGGACCTGCCCACGGAGCCTCGCGATGAGACGCTACGACGCCTGGACGGCGTGCAGGCCGAACTCGCAAAGCTGTCATAAGGTCAAGTGCCGCAGAAGGTTTGATACTTGCCGAAGTCTTCGGGGGCGGGTGCGGCATAGCGCTCGAGGCCCGGGCGTTCCGTATAGGGGTCCGTCACCGCGGCGAGCAGTTGCTCCAGGGGGCCGAGCTCGCCGGCCGTCGCGGCGGTGAGTGCCTCTTCGACCAGATGGTTACGCGGAATGTAGATCGGGTTGGTGCGATCCATGGCGTCGGCGTCGGGACCCAGGGCCCGCCAACGCGTCAACCAGGTGTCAAAACCGGCGAGGTCCATGAACAACCCGCGGACGGGTTCGGCATCGGACTTGGCATCTCCTCGCGCCGCGTGACTGAGCCGGCGGAAGAACAAGGTGTAGTCGACGTGATTCTGGTTGAGCAGAAGAAGCAATTCCGCGACCAACATCGTGGCGGATTCGGCGTCGGCGGCTGGGGGCAGGCCGAGTTTGGCGCGCATCCCGGAACCCCACACCGCGTCGTAGCGGGTCTGGAATATCCCGAACGATCGCTCCGCGAGCGCGATGGCCTCCTCGGTGTTGTCCGAGAACAGCGGCAGAAGCGTCTCGGCGAAGCGGGCGAGGTTCCATCCGGCGATAACCGGTTGGTTGCCGAAGGCATAGCGGCCCCAGAAGTCAATGGAACTGAAGACCGTGTCGGGGTCGTAGGCCTCCATGAACGCGCATGGTCCGTAGTCGATCGTTTCGCCCGAGATGGTCGTGTTGTCGGTGTTCATCACGCCGTGGACGAATCCGATCAGCATCCATTGGGCGATCAGCGAT
>DASTKA010000422.1:0-3170 GCA_035716165.1 Mycobacterium sp.
AGGCAAGCGTGCGTTTCCGCAGTGTGTAGGGGTCATTCGCTACTTTTAGCCCGTTCGCCGACACTGATACGACGCTGAAAAGTGACGGTAACGAGATGGCAGCGTGGCCCGAGCAGGATGGGCATGGATTGTGCGTTAGTAGTGCGCGGTCCCGGGTGGCTTTCCGTGTCAGTCGTTTGCAGGATTTCTAGCTTGGGTTGCGCCGGACGCGATTGCGTTTCCGCGCAGAGGGAGGTTCGGAAATGACCACCACCGGTATACGCCAGCGCGTTCGATTGTCGTCGGCCTGGGCTGCCGGTGTGGCGCTGGGCGCCTCGATGCTCGGCGGCGCAGTACTGTCAGCTCCGCACGCTTCGGCATCTTGCAACTTGTCTCCGGCCGATGATCAGTACATCAACCTGCTCGCGCAGAACAAGATGGTGCACAACGCCGATTTCAGTGACTGCAGTGAGGCCGCCGAGGGACGTTGGTTCGCAGACCAGGTCCGCGCCAACGCCAATCCGTTCGGCGAGGCTCAGGAGCTGATCAACATGATCACCAACACGACACCGATGACTCAGGATCAGGCCGAGTGGGAGGTCGAGTCGGCGATCTATGTCTACGCGCCTGACATGGTTCCCAAGATCAAAGACCAGGCCGCGAAGGCAGACTGGCCGTCCGAGCATTGATAGTGATTGGGGCGCAACTGATTCCGTTGCGTCAATCGGCCTGAGCGCTACCTTCCGTCCGTGCTCGTGAGTCGTATCAGCTAATTCAAGATTGTGCGCCGCCATCGCTGGGCGATAGCGGTTTACTGGGCGTGCCGCTGTGCGCGCCGAGGGGCCGCTCCGTTACCGGTCGGAACCAAATAGTTTCTCGCTCAATGAGTTTAGTTATCTGCTGTTCACGCGTTGTTTGTCTGAATCGTCGTTTGACGCGCTTGCCGCTGGTGGTATCAATTCTTTGGCGACTGGGAGGCTCGCAACATTTCACCACAAGGGGGTCCGGGAGAAGTGACGACGACACGAGCGCGCGTGCAGGTGCTGACGGTGGGCGTCGCCGGCATTGCGCTGGGGGTTGCGATGTTCGGGGGTGCTGTGATGTCAGCGCCGCAGGCCTCGGCGTCGTGCAATATGAGTCCCGCCGATGATCAGTACATCAAACTGCTGGCGCAGAACAAGATGGTGCACAACGCCGACTTCAATGACTGCAGTGAGGCCGCCGAGGGCCGATGGTTCGCCGATCAGGTTCGGGCCAACCCGAATCCGTACGGGGAGGGCCAGGAGCTGATCAACATGATCACCCGGACGACGCCCATGAGTCAGGATCAGGCCGAATGGGAGGTCGAGTCGGCGATCTACGTCTATGCGCCTGAAATGATTCCCAAGATCAAGGCCGAGGCCGGGCAGTCGGCTCCTAAATAAGGCCATGAAGGCTTTGCCGATGGGCGCTGCACGGGCGGTGCGCCCGCCGAGGACATGCGGGGCGCCGCCGCCCGACAGACACTGATTCCGGTCTTCCGCTACGGTTTCCTACGGAACTACTCCGTTGGGGGCGGTAGCTCAGTTGGTTAGAGCCGCGGACTCATAATCCGTTGGTCGCGGGTTCGAGCCCCGCCCGCCCCACTTCAGAGCGAATTTTATGATCAGAAGTGCAGTTCAGTCGTCTGATGACGCGATTCGTGGTTATGTGAGACGCCGACGCGGAAGCAACAGCACCGAGGGTAGTGGACGCAGCGACGGTGGATCGCAAACGAAGGAGAAAGGATGTGTGGGGCGAACCTCACACGCTCTTGGTTGACGCATGACCGGGTGATGCGATGTGGCATGACGCTTCTCGTCGTCACGATAACCTTCGCGCTCGCCGCCTGTTCAGGTTCGACCAGCGCGTCGACCGCACCGACGGCGACCGTCGCGCACCCCACGCCAGGGACCGCGCCCCCGCCCGCGCCGCGGCGGCTGGCATCCAACCCCGTGCAGCTGGCGGACGACCTTGTTGCCGATGAGCAGGCGCTGCGCGACCCGACGTCGTCGGAGGTCCTGCTTACGGGGGCGGCGCACCGCCAGCAAGCGGCCTACCGAGCCCTCGGTTTGCATCCCGGGTGGGACGCGATCGCGCGCCCGCGGATCCCGCCGTCGCTGCTCGACGTTTACGACCGCAACGTCGACGCGCAACGGCAGTTCTTCGGGCCGGCCGCGAGCCTTCCGCAGGACAGGCTGCCCGCGTGGCGCATCGCCCCGCCGGAGCCGGCCAACGTGCTGCTCGGCTACTACCGAGAAGCGCAGGCGGCGACCGGTGTCGGCTGGAACTATCTTGCGGCGATCAACCTAATCGAGACCGGCCTGGGCCGTGTCGTCGGCGTGAGCCCCGCCGGCGCGCAAGGCCCCATGCAGTTTTTGCCCTCGACGTTCGCCGCCTACGGCGGCGGCGGCGACATCCTCTCACCGCACGACAGCATCATGGCGGCCGGTCGCTACCTCGCCGCCAACGGCTTCGCCGAGGACCGCGACCGCGCCCTGTTTCGGTACAACGACTGGGACCGGTACGTCCGGGCGGTCAACGACTACGCTGCCGTGCTCGCCGCCGATCCCACAAGGTTCGCCGGCTACTACCGGTGGGATGTCTACTACCGCACGACTGCTGGTGACGTGCTCCTCCCCATCGGTTACGTGGCGACGTCACCGATCCCCGTCACCGACTATTTGGCGACCCACCCGCAATGAAACTCTGCCAGTCCACTAGCCAGGCGGGCGCCTTCAACCGCCGCACGCTAGCATGTGGTTCTTCGTCATTGGCGACCTGATCATCTTCGGCGTCTACTTCGTGAGCTTCATGTACTACCGCGGCCAACACCGGGACATGTTCCTGCATGGCCACGCGAAGCTGAACCTGGACATCGGCGCCGTGAACACCGTTGTGCTAGTGACCAGTTCGCTCTTCGTCGCGCTGGGCACCGCTGCGGCCCGCGCCGGAAAGACCGCGGATGCACTGCGGCTGTTCAGCATCGCACTGGCCTGCGGCGCGGCCTTTCCGTTGCTCAAGCTGTTCGAATACATCCCGGAGATCACTGCCGGCATGACCCCGGGAACCAACCTGTTCTTCATGTACTACTACGTGATGACAGGAATGCACCTGTGCCACGTGCTCCTCGGGCTGGTGATCCTTTGCTTCGTCATCCGCAACCTGCGTGG
>DASTKA010000423.1:0-2964 GCA_035716165.1 Mycobacterium sp.
GCCGTGACTCCGGCCGACGTATCCGGCGAACGGCTGGGACTCGCGCTCAATGCGGCCGTGCCCGCGCCGCTGGCCAGCTGCCGGCTGGACCATCCGCGCGGGGGCGCGGCGCTGCTGCTCGGGGTGCTCGGCGCTTCACACGTCGTCTCGGTCGAGCACGCGTTCTCCGAGGAAATCTCCTGCACCGCACGCAATCTCGGGGCCAACCTGCCCGAGTTCACCGAGGCGCCCGGCTATTGCCTGCAGTCCCGCACCGATGCTCACGACGAGGCGAGCTTTCGTCGCCTCGCACACGACCTGCGCGGCCGTTGCGCCCGCCGGGCGGCCTGGCTCGGCGGTACTTTTCCGGGCGATGACGCCGCGCTGACCGTGCTGGCCGCCGAACCCGACGGCGGCGGCTGGCGCTGGCAGACCTGGCACCTCTATCCGGGGCGTCCCGCCGGCAACGGCGGAACGGTGGTTCACACCGCCAGCCGGTGGCGCCCGTGAGCCGCAACCGCCTGTTCGTGATCGCCGGGGTATTGGGCGCCGCCGGCGTGGCGTCCCTGATCTTCGGAATCATCCTGCTGCAGAAGAACATCGGGTCGTATGTCGCCGGCCACTATCACGAGTACGCCCGCGACGTGAACGGGACTCGCTACCAGTGCACGGGGTCACCCGACCAGGTGGCCGACACGCTCGCCGACTATGCCGAACCCGACGCGCGGGCCGACAACGGCAAAACCGAGTACCTGCGCTATAGCAATAACATCGTGATCGTCGGCCCGGACGGCAACTACCCGTGCAGCATTCGCGTCGAGCCGCTCAGCGCCGGATACAGCCACGGCGCCTTCATCTTCCTCGGCCCCGGATTTTCCCCTGGATCCCCGTCGGGCGGCGCCGGAGGCACGCCCGGCGGCCCCGGCGGAACCAAGTGACTCCCACCACCGCAAAGGAGAGCACCATGTACCTCGCCGTCGAGATCGGCACCGTCGACCTCAATCCCGTGCTGAAAGGCGCGGTCGCGACGATCCTGTACTTCGGAGTCGGCATGGCCGTGCTTCTCGTCGGGTTCTACGCGGTCGACGTGCTGACCCCCGGGAAGCTGCGCCAGTTGGTGTTCATCGACCGCCGGCCCAACGCGGTGGTGGTCGCCGGCGCGATGTACATCGCCCTCACGATCGTCATCATCACCGCCATCGTCAACAGTTACAGCCAGCTGGGGCAGGGGCTCGTCGGCGTGGCGGTGTACGGGCTGATGGGCGTGATCCTGTTGGGCATCGCGCTGCTGACGATGCACCTGCTGATACCCGGCAGTTTCCACGAGCACATCGACGAGGCGGAGCTGCATCCGGGATCGTTCGCGGTGGCGCTGATACTGCTCGCCGTGGGAGGGGTGACCGCCGCGGCGGTGTCATGAGCGCCATCGATGTGCGGACGCCCGAGGCGACGCCGCCCGCGCCGTCGCCGGGGCGGTGGCGGGCACTGTTGCTGGCCGCCGTGGCGGCCTGCGCGGCGTGCGGCATCATCTACGAACTCGCGCTGCTGACGCTGTCCGCCAGCCTCGACGGCGGCGGGATCGTCGCCACCTCCCTGATCGTCGCGGGCTACATCGCCGCGTTGGGCGTGGGCGCCCTGGCGGTCAAACCGCTGCTGGCGCACGCCGCGATCAGCTTCATCGCCGTCGAGGCGCTGCTCGGCATCGTCGGCGGCCTGTCGGCGGCGGCGCTATATGTGGTGTTCGCTTTCGTGGACGGGTCGACGTGGGTGCTGGCGGTGAGCACCGCGCTGATCGGCGGGCTGGTCGGTGCCGAGGTGCCGTTGTTGATGACGCTGCTGCAGCAGGGGCGGACGGCGGAAGCCGCCGATGCCGGCCGGACGCTGGCCAACCTCAACGCCGCCGACTATCTGGGCGCCCTGCTGGGCGGGCTGGTGTGGCCGTTCCTGCTGCTGCCGCAGCTGGGGATGATTCGCGGCGCTGCGGCCGCCGGCATGATCAACCTGGCGGCGGCCGCCGTCGTGGCGATTTTCCTGCTGCGCCAGGTGGTTTCGATGCGGCGGCTGGTGCTGGCGCTATGCGCGCTGGCCGCCGCGGTGGGACTGCTGGCCACCCTGCTGCTGCGCTCGTCCGACATCGAAACCACAAGCAGGCAAAGGCTTTACGCCGATCCGATCATCGCCTACCGGCACACTGCGTATCAGGAGATCGTGGTGACCCGCCGCGGAAACGACACTCGGCTGTATCTCGACGGGGGTCTGCAGTTCTCCACCCGCGACGAGTACCGCTACACCGAAAGCCTCGTCTACCCCGCCCTCGGCAACGGCGCCCATTCCGTGCTGGTGCTCGGCGGCGGCGACGGGCTGGCGGCCCGCGAATTGCTGCGCCAGCCCGGCATTTCCAAGATCGTGCAGGTCGAACTCGACCCCGCGGTGATCGACATCGCGCGCACCACGCTGCGCGGCGCCAATGGCGGTTCGCTGGACAACCCGCGGGTGGCCGTGCTGACCGAGGACGCGATGAACTGGCTGCGGGGACCGAACGTGGACCCCTTCGACGCGGTGATCGTCGACCTTCCCGATCCCGACACACCGGTGCTGGGCCGGCTGTACTCGACGGAGTTCTACGCGCTGGCCGCCCACGCGCTGGCTCCCGGTGGGCTGATGGTGGTGCAGGCGGGCAGCCCCTTCTCCACCCCGACGGCGTATTGGCGCACGGTCTCGACGATCCGGTCCGCCGGCTACGCGGTCACGCCGTATCACGTGCACGTGCCCACGTTCGGTGACTGGGGATTCGCCCTGGCGCAGCGCGCGCACATCGCGCCCACCCTGAAGGTGCCCGCCAACGCGCCCCCGCTGCGTTACCTCAGCCAGCAGGTGCTCGACGCCGCCGCCGTGTTCGGCGGCGACATCGGCCCTCGCCCGGTGGAGCCGTCGACGCTGGACAATCCGCGCATCGTCGAGGACATGCGGCACGGATACGACTAG
>DASTKA010000424.1:0-3366 GCA_035716165.1 Mycobacterium sp.
GTGTTCGTCGGCGCCACCGACGGGCCCTCGGCGCAGGCCGCGATCGACCGGATCAACGCCATCGCGAACCCACAGCTGCCCACGGTCGGCGAGCGGTTCCTCGGAACCGTCGTCAAGACAACGGATTTCGGTGCGTTCGTATCGCTGCTGCCGGGCCGCGACGGCCTGGTGCACATCTCCAAGCTCGGTAAGGGCAAGCGGATCGCGAAGGTCGAAGACGTGGTGAACGTCGGCGACAAGCTGCGTGTCGAAATCGCCGATATCGACAAGCGCGGCAAGATCTCGCTGGTTCTGGTGGAGGACGACAACTCGGCTGCTGCCGATGCTCCTGCGGCCGCCCCTGCCGATGCCGCAACGACGAGCAGCTGACTCATCGGCCGGGGCGCGTCCCGGTCGGGCCGGCGCGTTGCGCCGGGGCAAGGCCGTTGAGGCGGAATCGCCGTCGCAGGCCGCGCTGCGGCGCACCACGCTGCCGGGCGGCTTGCGCGTGGTCACCGAGTACCTGCCGTCGGTGCGTTCCGCGTCGGTCGGCGTCTGGGTCGGGGTCGGCTCGCGCGACGAGGGTGCCACCGTGGCCGGCGCCGCGCACTTCCTCGAGCACCTGTTGTTCAAGTCGACCCCCAGCCGCACGGCGGTGGACATCGCGCAGGCGATGGACGCCGTCGGGGGAGAGCTGAACGCGTTCACCGCCAAGGAACACACCTGCTACTACGCGCACGTGCTCGACAGCGATCTGGCCCTGGCCGTCGACCTGGTAGCCGACGTGGTGCTCAACGGGTGCTGTGCCGCCGCCGACGTCGAGCTGGAACGCGATGTGGTCCTCGAAGAGATCGCGATGCGCGACGACGATCCCGAGGACGCGCTCGGCGACATGTTCCTGAGCGCGCTCTTCGGTGAGCATCCCGTGGGCCGCCCGGTCATCGGCACCGCGCAGTCGGTGGCGTCGATGAGCCGTAGCCAGCTGCACTCGTTTCATGTCCGGCGGTATACGCCGGAGCGGATGGTGGTGGCGGTGGCGGGCAATGTCGACCACGACGAGGTGGTCGGGCTGGTGCGCGAGCACTTCGGGCCGCATCTGGTCCGCGGGCGCCAACCCATCGCGCCGCGTAAGGGTGCGGGCCGGGTCACCGGGCGCCCCGTGCTGTTGCTGGGCAACCGGGACGCCGAGCAGGCCCACGTGTCGTTGGGCGTCCGCACGCCCGGGCGCGGCTGGGAGCACCGCTGGGCGCTGTCGGTGCTGAACACCGCGCTGGGCGGGGGATTGAGTTCCCGACTGTTCCAGCAGGTTCGAGAGCTGCGCGGCCTCGCCTATTCGGTCTACTCGACCGTGGACATCTTCGCCGACAGCGGGGCGCTGTCGGTGTATGCCGCCTGTCAGCCCGAGCGCTTCGCCGAGGTGATGGCGGTGACCAGCGATGTGCTCGACTCGGTGGCGCGCGACGGCATCACCGCGTCGGAATGCCGTATCGCCAAGGGGTCGTTGCGCGGCGGGCTGGTGCTCGGGCTGGAGGATTCCAGCTCGCGGATGAGCCGGCTGGGCCGCAGCGAGCTCAATTACGGCAAACACCGCAGCATCGAGCACACCCTGCAGCAGATCGATCAGGTGACCGTCGAGGAGGTCAACGCGGTGGCCCGCCGGTTGCTCGGCCAGCGGTATGGCGCCGCGGTTCTGGGCCCGTATGCCACCAAACGGTCACTGCCCCAACAACTTCGGGCAATGGTAAATTAGCCGAATGGTACTGGGCCAGATGGTGCTGGGCTTCTGGGACATCCCCGTGCCCATCGTGGGTGCACCCATGGCCGGCGGGCCCGGGACTCCCGCGCTGGCGGCGGCGGTGTCCAATGCGGGTGGGCTCGGATTCATACCCGGCGGGCATCGCAGCGCCGAGCAGCTCGCCGACGACGTCGCCGCGGCGCGCAAGGCCACCACCGGACCGCTCGGCGTGAACCTGTTCGTGCCACAACCCAGCGTCGCCGACTGGGTGGCCCTGCACTACTACGCGGCCGAACTCGAAGAAATCGCCGAGCACTACCAGGTGGAGGTCGGTCACCCGCAGCACGGCGACGACGACGAGTGGGAGCAGAAGCTCGAGGTGGTGGCCGACGTCCGGCCGGAGCTGGTGTCTTTCACCTTCGGCGTGCCGCCGCCCGATGTGATCCGGCGGCTGGGCGCGCTGGGACTGCTGGTGATGGTCACCGTGACGTCGGCCTACGAAGCCGGAGTGGCCGTCGCGGCCGGCGCGGACAGCCTGGTGGTCCAGGGTCCCGCGGCGGGCGGCCACCGCGGCACCTTTGCACCGGACATGGAACCCGCCAGCGAGTCGCTGCACCAACTCATCGACCGCATCCGCCACGCCCACGATGTCCCGATCATCGCGGCGGGCGGGCTGGGGACCGCCGACGAAGTCGGGGCCGCGCTGCGCAGGGGAGCGGTGGCGGCCCAGGTCGGCACCGCGCTACTGCTCGCCGACGAGGCCGGCACCAACTTGGCGCACCGCGTCGCCCTGAAGAACCCGCTGTTCGCCACCACCGTTGTCACGCGGGCGTTTTCGGGCCGCTACGCACGCGGTCTGGAGAATGACTTCACCCGCACGCTCGATCATGTGGCGCCACTGGGCTATCCCGAGGTCAACCAGATGACCTCACCGATCCGGGAGGCGGCCGCCGCCGCCGAGGATCCCAACGGGATGCCCCTATGGGCGGGCACGTCGTTCAAGAACGCGTGCGCCGGCCCCGCGGCCGACATCATCGCCGGCCTCGCGGCCACCGGTTAGCCACGCGCGCCGGTCAGACCAGAACGCCGGCCGGGTCGGTGAACGGCAGGCCGAGGTCGGTGGCCACCTGTTCGGACAGCAGACCGCCATCATGCGTCGAAAGGCCTTTGGCCAGAGCGTGATCCGATCGGCACGCCGCCTGCCAGCCGCGGTCGGCGAGCGCCAGCACGTACGGCATGGTCGCGTTGGTCAGCGCCACCGTCGAGGTCTTGGGCACCGCGCTGGGCATGTTCGCAACGCAGTAGAACACCGTGTCGTGCACCGGGAAGGTCGGGTCGTCGTGCGTGGTCGGCCGGGAATCCTCGAAGCACCCGCCCTGGTCGATCGAGATGTCCACCAGCACGGCGCCCCATTTCATCTGCGAGACAAGGGAATTCGAGATCAACGTCGGCGCCTTCGCGCCGGGCGACAGTACCGCGCCGATCACCAGATCGGCGCGCTTGACGGTGCCCTCGAGGTCATAGGCCGACGAGTAGCGGGTGCGGACCTGGCCGCCGAACTCCGCGTCGAGCAGCCGCAGCTTGTTGATGTTGACGTCGAGCACCGTGACCGACGCCCCCATGCCGCCGGCGACCCGGGCCGCGTTGTAGCC
>DASTKA010000425.1:0-5663 GCA_035716165.1 Mycobacterium sp.
ACGGATTCCAAACAGCGCGTAGCCGATGCCGCCCACGTGGAACAACGGCATGGCCACCAGGTTGGCGTCGCCCTCGTCGAAGGGAAACGCCGGGGCCAGGTTCGATGCGTGGTTGACCAGCGCGCGTTGACTGAGCAGCACCCCCTTGGGACGCCCGGTGGTGCCCGAGCTGTAGATCACCAACGCGGTCTCGTTCTGTTCGACGCTCGCGTCGGCCCGCGTGGGTGTCGCCGCGGCCAGCAGCGATTCGTACTCGTCGCCGATCGCGATGATGCGTTCAACGCCGGGCACCCGCTCGGCGGCCGCTGCGGCCGCGGCTCGCAGCTCGGCACCGACGAGCAGCACGCGCGCGCCGCTGTCGGCCAGGACGTGGACGAGTTCGTCACCCATCACCCGCCAGTTGACGACGGTGGTGACGACGCCGACGGAGGCGCCGGCGATCAAAACTTCCAGACAGGCGGGGTGATTCTTGTCCAGGAAGGCCACGCACTCGCCCCGCTCGAGACCGGCGGCGCGCAGCGCCCCGGCCGTGCGGCGAATCCGCGAGCTCCACTCGGCCCAGGACCACTGGCGTTCGCCGAAGCGGATGGCGATCGCGTCGGGGCGCCGCTGTGCGTGGCGCTCGACGATGCCGGCGAGCGTCTCGGCCGTGCCGGTCGTCGTGTCGGCTGGTGGCATGAACCCCTCCGAGTTCGGTTTGTTCCCAATTGGTAATACAGGATGTGCTGCGCACGCTGATACGGGGTCGGTTCTGCGCACGCGACAGCGCCCGCCGCCCGCGCGGGTGTTGACCTCGGTAGGCCGAATATCCAGGCGTTCCAGCGTGTTTCGCGAGAATTGTGATATCCGCGAACTGATTGCGGGGTGATGTGTCACCATGACTGGGCCGACCCGCCGAAGCGATCGCCCGTGAAGGATGCGACATGGTGAACCCCGACCGAGCCCGTTCCCGCACCTTCGTCGTGACCGGCGCCGCCTCGGGGATCGGGTTGGCCACCGCGCGGCGGCTACTGGCCGAGGGCGGCACCGTGATCGGGGCCGACCTGGCCGACCCGCCTACTGATCTGGGCGCGCGGTTCACCTTCGTGTCCGCCGACGTCACCGACGAGGCCGCGATCGCCGCGGTGCTGGGCGCCGTGCCGGGGCGCCTCGACGGCCTCTTCCATGCGGCCGGGGTCGCAGGGGGCGGCCCGGTGCACCTGCTCGACCGCGCCGAATGGGACCGGGTGATCGGGATCAACCTCACCGGCACCTTCCTGGTGGCCAAGGCGGCGCTGGCCAGGATGATCGACCAACCCCGCGCCGACGGCGAACGCGGCTCGATCGTGACGGTCGCCAGCGTCGAGGGCCTGGAGGGCACCGCCGGCGGCAGCTCCTACAACGCGGCCAAGGGCGGTGTCGTGCTGCTCACCAAGAACATCGCCCTCGACTACGGGCCGAGCGGCATCCGGGCGAACGTGATATGCCCCGGCTTCATCGAAACGCCCATGGCGCACAGCGTCTTCAGTATTCCCGGGATGGAAGGGCCGCTGGCCTCCATCACCAAGGAACACGCCCTGCATCGGCTGGGGCGGCCCGAGGAGATCGCCGCCATGGCCGCCTTCCTGCTGTCTCCCGACGCCTCCTTCGTCAGCGGTCAGGCCCTCGCCGTCGACGGCGGTTATACCGCCGGTCGCGATCACGGTGTCGTCGAACTCTTCGGCTTTCCGGACTGAGCCGACTAAGATTCGTCCATGAGCGGTGGACTTACTCCTGACCAGGCGATCGAGGCGATTCGGGGCGCCGGGGGAGCCCAGCCCGGTTGTCGCGCATTGCACGCCAAAGGCACCCTGTATCGCGGTACATTCACCGCGACACCCGACGCGCGCATGCTCTCGCGCGCACAGCATCTCGATGGTTCGACCGTTCCGGCGCTGATCCGGTTCTCCAACGGATCGGGCAACCCCGAGCAGCGCGACGGCGCGTCCGGTGTGCGCGGGATGGCGGTGAAGTTCACCCTGCCCGACGGCTCCACCACCGACGTCTCGACGCAGACCGCCCGGCTGTTCGTCTCCAGCACACCGGACGGCTTCATCGATCTGCTCAAGGCCATGCGGCCCGGCCTGACGACGCCGCTGCGCATGGCCAAACACCTGCTCACCCATCCGAAGCTGCTCGGCGCGTTGCCGATCCTCCGTGATGCGAGCCGAATCCCGGCCAGCTACGCCACCACCGAATACCACGGCCTGCATGCATTCCGCTGGATCGCCGCCGACGGCAGCGCCAGATTCGTTCGCTACCACCTGGTTCCGACCGTGTCCGAGGAATACCTGTCGGGATCGGACGCCAACGACAAGGATCCGGACTTCCTCACCGACGAGCTGAACGCCCGGCTGGACGGAGGGCCCGTGCGATTCGACTTCCGGGTACAGATCGCCGGGCCCACCGACTCGACGGTGGACCCGTCGGCGGCCTGGCAGAGCACCCAGATCGTCACAGTCGGCACCCTGACGATCACCGGTCTGGACACCGAGCGTGAGCGCGGCGACGACATCGTGGTATTCGACCCGATGCGCGTGACACCTGGCATCGAACCCTCCGACGATCCGGTCCTGCACTTTCGGACCCTGGCGTATTCGGCCTCGGTCAAGCTGCGCACCGGCGTGGACCGCGGCGCCGAAGCTCCGCCCTCCTGACCGGGAGCGCACGGGGGCGGTCGCATCGCCCCGAAAATGGCGGCACGTTAAGGTTTTTCTTCGGTGTCGCCATTTCACATGTTCCTCATATGCCTGGCCGGGCTGGGCGCCGGTGCGATCAACGCGCTGGTCGGGTCCGGCACCCTGATCACCTTCCCGACCCTGGTCGCGCTCGGCTATCCGCCGGTGACGGCCACCATGTCGAACGCGACGGGCCTGGTCGCCGGTAGCGTCTCGGGCACCTGGGGCTATCGCGCCGAGTTACGCGGTCAGTGGGATCGGCTGCGGTGGCAACTCCCCGCATCGCTGGCCGGGGCGGCCCTGGGGGCCTATCTGCTCCTGCATCTGCCCGAGAAGGTGTTCGCCGACATCGTGCCGGTGCTGCTGGTGCTGGCGCTGGTGCTGGTGGTTGTCGGGCCGCGCATCCAGGCATGGACCGCGCGGCGCGCCGAAGAGTCGGGTCGCTCGCCCGAACACGTCAGCCCACGCCGAATGGCGACGCTGGTGTTCGGGACGTTCGCCGTCGGCGTCTACGGCGGCTATTTCACGGCCGCACAAGGGATCTTGTTGGTCGGCCTGATGGGTGCGCTGTTACCGGAATCGGTGCAGCGCACCAATGCGGCCAAGAATCTGCTGGCTTTGGTGGTGAATGTGGTTGCCGCCGTTGCCTATACGCTGGTGGCGTTCGACCGGATCAGTTGGCCGGCCGCGGGGCTGATCGCGGCGGGCTCGCTGGTCGGCGGCCTGCTCGGCGCGCGCTACGGACGCCGGTTGTCGGGCAACGCGCTACGCGCGGTCATCGTGGTCGTCGGACTGATCGGGCTGTATCGCCTGCTTGCGGTGACCTGACGAGACACCAGGTGCGGCCACGGGATCGATTCGCCGCGGGCACCCGTCAACTCAGGGTGACCGCGGCGGCCTCGGCGATGACGTCGCGCACCTCACCGCGTTTGCGCCACGCCCGCAGCTGACGCATCGCCCCGTTACCGTCGGATATGACGCGATCGAGTTCCCCGCTGACGCGGTCGTATTCGCCCAGCGACTCCAGCGCCGGGCGCACTCGCCGCACCAGCGCTCGCAATTGCTCACCGGCCGGCACCGCACCACCGCCGTGAATCAAATCCAATGTGTGGCCGGACAACCCGTCGTGTGCGGCCTTCCAGTACGCCGCGCGCAGCGCACCGGGGGGTAACCGCCGGGCGTCGTCGGGCGAGTCGAGCGCGGTCATCACCGCCGCCCTGACCAGGGTGGCAAGCAGCACGGTCTCGGCGACGGTGGCCGGCACGTCGGCCACCCGTACCTCCACCGTCGGGAAATCCGTCGAGGGACGTACGTCCCAATAGATCATGTCTTTGTCCAGGATCACCCCGGTGTCGACCAGCATGCGCACCGCGTCGTCGTACTCGTCGGGTGAGGCGAAATACGGCGGCGCTCCCGCGGCCGGCCAGCGCCGCCAAAGCACGCTGCGCCAGCTCGCGTGACCGCTGTCCGCGCTGCGGTAGATTCGCGAATTAGCCGACAGCGCAAGCAAACTCGGTAACCACGGCCTAAGCCAGTTGCTCACGTGGATGGCCGCCGCGCGGTCGGGTACCTGCACGTGGACGTGGCACCCGCAGATTCCTTGCTCGTGTCCGATCATCCCGAACTCCTCGCCGATCCGCCGGTAGCGCGGGGTGTCGGTGACCGGAAACTCATGCGGCGTGGAAGGCGGCAGGCCGCAGGCCAGCAACTGAACCCCGACGGCCTCAGCGGCCTGCGCCGCGGTGCGCCGTAGCCGGCTCAGTTCCTCGCCGAGCTCGGCGCTGGTCGCCGCCACGGTAGAGGTGGTTTCCACCTGGCAACTGCTGAGCTCGAGCTGCAGTTCGACGCCGCGGGTCTTGGCCTCTGCGGCCACTGCGGCGTTCTGCGGGGCGGGCTCGCCGGTTCGCGGGTCGACGAGGAGGAATTCCTCCTCAGCACCAACGGTGGGATGGTCGCCCATAAGCGACTCCGCCCGAGGACCTACCAGCGGGCGGCCGCCGACAGGGCGGAGTCGACGGTCGGGTAGATCGGCAGCACGCCGCTGAGACCGCACGCGTCGACGATGCGCGTGACGATCGGCGCGCAGCTCACCAGGCGCAGGTCGATCCCACGTTCCCGGCAGCTTCTCGCCTCATCGGCGAGCACGGAAAACGCGCAGCACCCCATGAAGTCAAGTCCCGTGACGTCGACCACGAACAGACCGGGCGCGGTGACCCCGCTGGCCGACTCGCGCACCAGGTGGCGCCAGGTGTCCTCGTTGCAGGCATCGACCTCGCCCCCGGCGTAGATCACCACCGACGGGCCGCTGCGATCCGCGGTGGCCCGCAGCGTGCTGTGGGGGTCGCCCAGTTCGTAGACGAGTTTCGTGCTCAGCGTCAAATGACTGGTGGGCATCGCTTCAACGACGGAATTCATGATGGACCCCCTGATCGATGGGCGCCGAGACGCCTCGATGGATGCCCGTCCTTATGTCTGAAGACAGACCGTTCGCCTTGTGAACCTCATTTGTATAACGTGACCGGGCGATCTGTCTACCGGCGGGGGCCTAAGAGTGCTTTAAATCCCCGGTGTCGGAGCACCCACCGCGTCGCCTCGCGAACGCCTTCTGACCGGGGCATATGAGCTGTTTCAGCCGGCGTGCCGGAGCGACGCGAGGACATCTGGATCCGCACCGGCCGGGCGGCGTATTCAGACGGTGTCGGACGCGCCTGCGCCGGTCTTGCGGTAATGCTCGGCCTCCAACTCCGCGACCATCCGTGATGTGCGTTCGCGCAACAGGAATGCGGCCGTCAGCCCGGCCACCACGGCGACCACCAGCCCGATCCAAGAGAACCGCTCCAGCCAGCGTTCGGCCGCGATTCCGGCGAAGTACACCAGCGCGGTCGTCCCGCCCGCCCAGCAGATGGCGCCCGACACGTTGGCCGCCAGGAACCGGGGATAGTGCATCTTCAGCGCCCCCGCCAGCGG
>DASTKA010000426.1:0-3753 GCA_035716165.1 Mycobacterium sp.
GATCTGCGCAGACGCGGTGGCGTTCGCGCAGAGCATCGGCTACACGTGTGCTGGAACGGTGGAATTCCTGCTCGACGAACGCGGTAATCACGTGTTCATCGAGATGAACCCCCGCATCCAGGTGGAGCACACGGTCACCGAAGAGATCACCGATGTCGACCTGGTGTCGGCACAGCTGCGGATCGCCGGTGGACAAAGCTTGGAAGATATTGGCTTGAACCAGAATTCGATCGTCCCCCACGGGGCGGCGTTGCAGTGCCGGATCACCACCGAGGATCCGGCGAACGGTTTCCGCCCGGACACCGGCCGGATCACCGCCTACCGCACGCCCGGTGGCGCGGGAATCCGCCTGGACGGCGGCACCACGCTGGGCGCCGACATCAGCGCGCACTTCGATTCGATGCTCATCAAGCTAACCTGTCGGGGCCGCGACTTCGCCACGGCGGTACGCCGGGCGCGCCGGGCGGTCGCGGAGTTCCGCATCCGCGGGGTCTCGACGAATATCCCGTTCCTGCAAGCGGTCCTGGACGACCCCGACTTCCAAGCCGGCCGCATCACCACGTCGTTCATCGAGGAGCGCCCGCAGCTGCTCACCGCGCGTAGCTCCGCTGACCGCGGCACCAAGATTCTCAACTACCTGGCCGACGTCACCGTCAACAAGCCACACGGTGAGCGTCCGTCGGCGGTCTACCCGCACGACAAGCTCCCCGACATCGATCTGTCGACCGAGCCGCCGACCGGTTCAAAGCAGCGGTTGACCGAGCTCGGGCCGGAGCGCTTTGCGGCCTGGTTGCGCGAGTCGCGCGGCGTCGGCGTCACCGAAACCACCTTCCGCGACGCGCACCAGTCCCTACTCGCCACGCGGGTCCGCACCAGCGGCCTGATCATGGTGGCACCCTATATCGCGCGGACCACACCACAACTGCTGTCGATCGAATGCTGGGGCGGGGCGACTTACGATGTGGCGCTGCGGTTTCTGAAGGAAGACCCGTGGGAGCGGCTGGCGACGCTGCGCGAGGCGTTGCCCAACATCTGCCTGCAGATGCTGCTGCGCGGGCGCAACACCGTTGGCTACACGCCCTATCCGGAGACGGTCACGACGGCGTTCGTCGAAGAAGCGACGGCGACGGGCATCGATATCTTCCGCATCTTCGATGCGTTGAACAACGTCGACTCGATGCGACCGGCCATCGACGCCGTGCGCGAAACCGGAACATCGGTGGCCGAGGTGGCGATGTCCTACACCGGTGATCTCAGCGATCCGGCCGAAAAGCTTTACACGCTGGACTACTACCTGAAGCTCGCCGAACAGATCGTCGAAGCGGGCGCGCACGTCCTGGCGATCAAGGACATGGCCGGATTGCTGCGCGCACCCGCGGCGACGGCCTTGGTCTCGTCGCTCAAGTCCCGATTCGATTTGCCGGTCCACGTCCATACTCACGACACTCCGGGTGGGCAGCTGGCGACCTATGTGGCGGCCTGGCACGCCGGAGCCGACGCCGTCGACGGCGCCGCGGCCCCGCTTGCGGGAACCACCAGCCAGCCCGCGCTGTCGTCGATCGTGGCCGCCGCGGCCAACACGGAATACGACACCGGGTTGTCGCTGCCGGCGGTATGCGACCTGGAACCCTATTGGGAGGCGCTCCGAAAGGTGTACGCGCCCTTCGAGTCCGGGCTACCAGCCCCGACCGGACGCGTCTATCACCACGAGATCCCCGGTGGCCAGCTATCGAACCTGCGCCAGCAAGCCATCGCGCTGGGGCTAGGTGACCGCTTCGAGGATATCGAAAACGCCTACGCGGGAGCCGATGCCGTCCTGGGGCACCTTGTCAAAGTCACCCCATCCAGCAAGGTGGTCGGCGATCTGGCGCTGGCGCTGGTGGGAGCCGGCGTCAGCGCGCAGGAGTTCGCCGATGACCCCGCGCGCTACGACATCCCGGAATCGGTGATCGGCTTCCTGCGCGGAGAGCTCGGCGACCCACCGGGCGGCTGGCCGGAGCCGCTGCGCACCAAGGCATTACAGGGCCGCGGACCGGCGAAACCGGAGCAACAGCTGACGGCCGACGACGAAAAGGCGTTGGCCACGCCGGGCGTCGGCCGCCAGGCCGCGCTGAACCGGCTGCTGTTCCCCGAGCCCACCAAAGAACTGGAAGACCATCGCGAGCAGTACGGGGACACCTCTCGACTGAGCGCCAACCAATTCTTCTACGGACTGCGCCAGGGGGACGAACATCGCGTCGAGCTCGAGCGCGGCGTGGAGTTGTTGATCGGCCTGGAGGCCGTCTCCGAAGCGGATGAGCGCGGCATGCGCACGGTGATGTGCATCCTCAACGGTCAACTGCGGCCCGTCGTCGTGCGTGACCGCAGCATCGCCTCGGATGTGCCCGCCGCCGAGAAGGCCGATCGCGCCAATCCCGACCACATCGCGGCGCCCTTCGCCGGAGTCGTGACGGTGACCGTCGACGTCGGCGACGACGTCGAAGCCGGCCAGACCATCGCGACGATCGAAGCGATGAAGATGGAAGCCGCCGTCACCACCCCGAAGGCCGGTAAGGTCGCGCGAATTGCGGTCTCGCAGACCGCACAGGTGGAGGGCGGCGATCTCCTGGTGGTGATCGGCTAGCGGCGTTGATCAAGGCGGTTGACGAACACCGAGAGCTGCTGGACGCCGGCCGCTCGCCGGCCGATTGGGGGTGGCGCAGCGCCGCGACGGTTAGGCCAGTGCGGGCAAGACCTTGTCCGTGAGCAACTGGACCGACTTCCACGCTTCGTCGACCGGCATGCCGCCGACCAGGGGGTGCATGACGAGCGGACCGAAATTGTCCGCATCGCGCACCTCCGCGATCAGCTGGTCGGGAGTCAGGAAGCGGTATCGTCCGGATGCCCGGACCTGGTCCAGAGTCTGGACACCCGGCAGGTGCATGAGCGAACGCTGATCGGTGGACCATTGACCGTAAGTGACTGCCTCCCAGAGGATATGCTCGCCCAGCTCCGCCCACGCCCGGTCCGGATCCTCGTGCAGGTAGATCATTCCGCGGTTGACCGGACCCGGCATGAGGATGAACGGCGTCATCCCGGCCTCGGCGCACAGCTCGCGGTAGTAATCGGCAATGTCTGGCAGATGGTCCGCCAAACTGAGCGGCAGCCGGAACCGGGCCGCGCGCCGCGCCGTGGCACGAGCGCCGCCGCCGACGTACAGCGGTGGATGCGGCCGCGTCCAGGTGCCGGTGCAGATCCCGTTCTCGCAATCACCGCCGGACCATACGGCCAGCATCCGCTCGAGCAGGCTGTCCATCAGCGCACCGCGCCGCCCGAAATCCGCTCCGAGGGAGTCGTATTCGACCGTGCGATAACCGAGGCCGACAGTCGTGTGCAGGCGGCCGCGGCTCATGTTGTCGACGAGCGCGATGTCTTCGGCGAGCCGCACCGGGGTCCACAGCGGCCCCAGCGCGCAATCGACGCTCGCGATCAGCGTCGAGGTTCGGGCCAAGAACATCGAGGCGGCCATGATCGGATTGCAGCTCCACCCGTGCCCGGTCGCGTGATGCTCGTCGACGCTGATGGAAGTGATGCCGTGGGACTCCCCCCACTGCCCCAGCTCGAGCGCCGCCGAGAGGAGCTTGCCCTGCGTGCGTGGATCACCCTGCGGGGAAGCGAAGTTGAAGCGCAGCACCGTCAACAGCATGTCCGGCCTCGCTACGCTTCTGGTCCGGCTGCCGCCCGCAGGAAGCCGGGAAAGTCCGGGAACAGTGC
>DASTKA010000427.1:0-2841 GCA_035716165.1 Mycobacterium sp.
GAGTATTCGATGGAAATGCGCATCCGGCGGGCCAGGATGTCCTCCAAATGCAGTGCGCCCTCGGCGGTTACGGCATAGAGCGCCTCCACCCGCAGGTAGCCCGGCGCCTCCTTGATCGGGTTGAGCAGATCGGGGCTTTCGGCCGCCAGCGCCAGCACGTCGCCGATCAGCGAGCCGTAGCGGTCCAGCAGATGACGCACCCGGTAGGGATGCAAGCCCTGTAGCTCGGCGACGTGTTCGGCCTGGTTGATCAGCGCGAAGTAGCCGTCGGCGCCCAGCAGGCTGACCTTCTCGGTGATCGACGGCGCCACCCGGGCCGGAATGAATTGGGCCGCAGCATCAATCGCGTCGGCGGCCATCACCCGATAGGTGGTGTACTTGCCCCCGGCGATGGCGACCAGGCCCGGCGCCGGCACCGCCACGGCGTGCTCGCGGGACAGCTTGGAGGTTTCCTCGCTCTCCCCGGCCAGCAGGGGTCGCAGCCCCGCGTACACCCCGTCGATGTCGGCGTGAGTCAGCGGGATGGCCAGCACCGTGTTGACGGTCTGCAATATGTAGTCGATGTCGGCCTTGGTGGCCGCGGGATGGGCGAGGTCGAGATTCCAGTCGGTGTCGGTGGTTCCGATGATCCAGTGGCTGCCCCACGGGATGACGAACATCACCGACTTCTCGGTGCGCAGGATGATCGCGACGTCACTGACGATGCGGTCGCGCGGTACCACCACGTGCACACCCTTGGACGCCCGGACCTGAAACCGCCCGCGCTGCTTGGACAATGCCTGGATCTCGTCGGTCCACACGCCGGTCGCGTTGACCACCACGTGTCCACGGACCTCGGTGATCGCGCCGTCCTCGGAGTCGCGCACCCGTACACCGGTCACCCGATCGCCTTCGCGCAACATGGCGACCACCTGGGTGGAGGTGCGCACCACCACGCCGTAATGCGCGGCGGTGCGCGCGACGGTCATGGTGTGCCGGGCATCGTCGACAACGGTGTCGTAGTAACGGATTCCACCGATCAGCGAACTCCGCTTGAGACCCGGGCTCAACCGCAACGCGCCGGCACGAGTCAAATGCTTTTGCCCCGGAACGGATTTCGCGCCGCCCAGCCGGTCGTACAGGAAAATGCCGGCGGCGACGTAGGGACGCTCCCACACCCGGTTGGTCAGCGGGAACAGGAACGGCATCGGTTTGACCAGATGCGGTGCCAGCGTGGTCAGCGACAGCTCACGCTCGTAGAGCGCCTCGCGCACCAACCCGAACTCCAGCTGCTCGAGGTAGCGCAGGCCGCCGTGAAACATCTTCGACGAGCGGCTCGAGGTGCCCGAGGCGAAGTCGCGGGCTTCCACCAGCGCCACCTTGAGCCCGCGGGTCGCCGCATCGAGCGCGCAGCCCGAACCCACCACGCCGCCGCCGATCACCACCACGTCGAACTGCTCGGTGCCCAATCGCTCCCAGGCGGCCTCGCGCTGCCGCGGACCCAGCACGGACACCGGTGAGCTGCGCTGGGTGGGCGCGCGCATGGGATCAGCCAAGGCCGGGACTCCTCACTGGCGCAACTCCTCCTCGGTTACTGGTCAGTAGGACGTGCTGCACCAAGGCTAACCGCTAGTCCAGATCGTCGTGCGCCATCAACCGTCGCGCGGCCTCGGTGATCGAGCCGGACAGCGACGGGTAAACCGCCAGCGTCTGCGCCAGCTCGTTGACCGTGATGCGGTTGGTCACCGCGACGGCGATCGGGAGGATCAGCTCGGAAGCGATCGGCGCCACCACGACGCCGCCGATCACCACGCCGGTGGCCTGCCGGCAGAAGAGCTTGACGAAACCCTGTCGCAGGCCGGACATCTTGGCGCGGGCGTTGGTGCGCAACGGCAGCGTGACCGTGCGGGCCGGCACCGAACCGTCGTCGATCATCGCCTGTGGGACCCCGACAGCGGCGATCTCGGGCCTGGTGAACACCGTCGCCGCCACCGTGCGCAACCGGATCGGGCTGACGCCTTCGCCCAGCGCGTGATACATCGCGATCCGGCCCTGCATGGCGGCCACGGAGGCCAGCGGCAACAGACCGGTGCAGTCACCGGCGGCGTAGATGCCGGTCACCGAGGTCCGCGACACCCGGTCCACGGTCAGGTAACCGCCGCGGCCCAGCTCGATGCCGACCCGGTCCAGGCCCAGGCCGCTGGTGTTGGGGACCGACCCGATGGTCATCAGCGCGTGGCTGCCCTCGACCGTGCGCCCGTCGGTCAGGGTGACCAGCACGCCATCAGCCGTGCGGGTCACCGATTGCGCGCGGGCGTTCTTGACCAGCTCGACGCCGCGCTCGGAGAACGCCTCCTCGAGGACCAGCGCGGCGTCGGCGTCCTCGTAGGGCAGCACCCGGTCCCGGCTGGCGACCACGGTCACCGGCACGCCCAATTCGGTGTAGGCGTGCACGAATTCGGCGCCGGTGACCCCGGACCCGACCACGATGAGGTGCTCGGGCAGCGCCTCGAGGTCGTAGAGCTGGCGCCAGGTCAGGATCCGCTCGCCGTCGGGCGGCGCCGACGGCAGTACCCGAGGGCTGGCGCCGGTGGCGACCAGCACGACGTCGGCCTCGTACTCGCTGGTGACGGGGCCGTCGGGCCCCGGATCGGAATGGGTCGCTTTGACGCGGTGGCAGGCCAGCCCGGGCGTGGGGTCGATCAGTTCGCCGCGCCCGGCCACCACCTGCACGCCCACGCCGAGCAGCTGCTCGGTGATGTCGGCGGACTGCTCGGTGGCGAGTTGCTTGACCCGGGCATGGATCTGCGGCAGCAAGATCTTGGCGTCGTCGATGTCGATCTCGAATCCCAAGCGCGGCGC
>DASTKA010000428.1:0-11876 GCA_035716165.1 Mycobacterium sp.
GTCTGGACCATGGGTGATACCGCGACCGTGACCCAAGAATTTGATTGGAAACTGCTGCGGGACAAGGCTATTCAAGCAGCACATAGCGCGTACGCACCGTACTCACGGTTTCCGGTCGGGGCCGCGGCCTTGGTCGACGACGGGCGGATTGTCACCGGCTGCAATGTGGAGAATGTCTCATATGGGCTGGGTCTCTGTGCCGAATGTGCCGTGGTCTGCGCGCTGCATTCCACCGGCGGGGGCAGGCTGCTCGCACTGGCATGCGTCGACGGCAGTGGCTCGCCGCTGATGCCGTGCGGGCGCTGTCGGCAGGTGTTGCTGGAACACGGCGGACCGGATCTGCTGATCGATCACCCGGACGGACCGCGGCGGCTCGGCGACTTACTGCCCGATGCCTTCGGGCCGGACGACCTCGCCCGGTGACGATGCGTTTCGACGCGCCGACGGTGATCGCGACCAAACGCGACGGCGGTCGGCTGCCCGATGCCGCGATCGACTGGGTCATCGACGCTTACACCAACGAGCAGATCGCCGACGAACAGATGTCAGCGCTGTTGATGGCGATCTTTCTGCGCGGCATGGACTCGCAGGAGATCTCGCGATGGACGGCGGCGATGGTGGCGTCCGGTGACCGGATGCATTTCACCGATTTGCGCCGTGACGGCAAACCGCTACGCACCGTGGACAAACACTCCACCGGCGGAGTCGGAGACAAGATCACGCTGCCGCTGGTGTCGGTGGTCGCGGCGTGCGGCGGCGCGGTGCCGCAGGCGTCCGGCCGCGGACTCGGCCATACCGGTGGCACCCTGGACAAGCTGGAATCCATCGCCGGCTTCACCGCGACTCTGTCTAACGAGCAAGTGCGCCAACAAGTTTGCGAGGTCGGCGCGGCCATATTCGCGGCCGGCGCGCTGGCGCCCGCCGACGCGAAACTGTATGCGCTGCGGGATATCACCGCCACGGTCGAATCGCTGCCGCTGATCGCGAGCTCGGTGATGAGCAAGAAGCTGGCCGAGGGGGCCGGCGCGTTGGTCCTCGACGTGAAGGTCGGATCCGGGGCGTTGCTGGACTCCGAGCGGCAGAGCCGCGAACTGGCGCGCACCATGGTCGAGCTGGGCGCGGCGCACGGCGTGCCCACGCGCGCGCTCTTGACGGACATGAACCGCCCGCTGGGCGCGACGGTCGGCAATGCCCTCGAGGTCGCCGAGTCGCTGGACGTGCTGGCCGGCGGCGGCCCACCCGACGTCGTCGAGCTGACCCTGCGGCTGGCCGCCGAGATGCTCGAGCTGGCCGGGATCGACGACCGCGATCCCGCCGACACCCTGCGCGACGGCAGCGCGATGGACCGGTTTCGCCGGCTCATCGCCGCTCAGGGCGGCGATTTGTCGGTGCCGCTGCCCCTCGGTCGGCATGCCGAGACCGTGACCGCCCCCCGGGGCGGCACAATGGGCGATATCGACGCGATGGCAGTGGGGCTGGGGGCGTGGCGGCTCGGTGCGGGCAGGTCCCGTCCGGGCGAACGGGTGCAGTCCGGCGCGGGTATCCGGATCCATCGCCGCCCCGGCGAGCCGGTGACCGCCGGCGAGCCCTTGTTCACGCTCTACACCGACACCCCGGAGCGCTTCGGCGCCGCGCTGGCCGAGCTGGACGGCGGGTGGAGCATCGACGGCGACGCGGCGGGGATCCAGTCCCGACCGCTGATCATCGATCGGATCGTCGCATGACCGCACCCCTGGGGCTCGAGCAGATCAGAAAGGCCCCCAAGGCCCTGCTGCATGATCACCTCGACGGCGGGTTGCGCCCGTCGACCGTGCTGGAGATCGCCGGGCAGGTCGGCTACGACGGGCTGCCCGCCACCGAGGTCGACGAACTGGCGACGTGGTTTCGCACCCGCTCCCACAGCGGCTCGCTGGAGCGCTACCTCGAGCCGTTCTCGCACACCGTGGCGGTGATGCAGACGCCCGAGGCGCTGCATCGGGTCGCCTACGAGTGCGTGGAGGACCTGGCCGAGGACTCGGTGGTCTACGCCGAGGTCCGGTTTGCGCCCGAGCTGCACATCGATCGAGGGATGTCCTTCGATGCGATCGTCGATGCCGTGCTGGCCGGGTTCGCCGACGGCGAGAAGGCTTGTGCGGCAGCGGGACGCCCGATCGTGGTGCGCCTGCTGGTCACCGCGATGCGGCATGCGGCGGTGTCCCGGGAGATCGCCGAGCTGGCAATTCGGTTCCGGGACAAGGGAGTCGTCGGATTCGACATCGCCGGGGCCGAGGCCGGCAACCCGCCGACCCGGCACCTGGATGCCTTCGAGTACATGCGAGACCATAACGCTCGCTTCACCATTCACGCGGGTGAGGCGTTCGGGCTGCCGTCCATCCACGAGGCGATCGCCTTTTGCGGTGCCGACCGGCTGGGCCATGGGGTGCGCATCGTCGACGACATCGAGGTGTCCGACGACGGCACGGTCCGGTTGGGTCAACAGGCATCCATCCTGCGGGACAAGCGCATTCCGCTGGAACTGTGTCCCAGCTCCAACGTGCAGACCGGCGCCGTGAACAGCATCGCCGAGCATCCGTTCGATCTGCTGGCCCGCACCCGCTTCCGGGTGACCGTCAACACCGACAACCGGCTGATGAGCGACACCTTCATGAGCCGCGAAATGCACCGGTTGGTAGAGGCTTTCGGCTACGGATGGAGCGACCTCGAGCGTTTCACCATCAATGCGATGAAGTCCGCGTTCATCCCGTTCGACGAGCGGCTGGCGATCATCGACGAGGTGATCAAACCGCGCTATGCCGTGCTGATCGGCTAGGTAGCCCATAACGGGTCCTGCTCGACGGACAGCCCCATGGCCCGCACCGTGCTGATCAAGTGGGTCCGCACGGCATGGCGCGCCAGCGTCAGATCGCCGTCGCGCAAGGCCTCGGCGATGCCCCGATGCTCAGTCATGATCTGGGCCACCCGGTCGGGCTCGCGCAGCGCCGATTCGCCGATCATCCGCATCTGGCGGTCGCGCAATGCCGAGTAGAAGTTCGACAGGATGGCGTTGCCCGACTCCTCCAGGGTGATGGCGTGAAAAGCGCGGTCGGACTCCAGGAACCCCCGCCAGTCGGCCGCCGTGGCGGCGTCACGCTGCCGCCGCAGTTCGCCCGATTGCCGTTCGAAGACCACGGCGCGCACGGCGGGGCCGCGTCCGATCACCTTGCCGGCCGCGAACTGCTCGAGCACCAGCCGGGCCTCCATGACCGCCCGCACCTCCTCGGGCGAGACCGGGACCACCAGGGCGCCGCGCTGCGGATACAACCGCAACAGCCCCTCGGCCTCCAGCCGCAGGAACGCCTCGCGCACCGGGGTGCGCGACATCCCCAGCGCGGTGGCGACGTCGCCTTCGCTGATCAGCTCGCCGCCGGCGAATTCACCGGTGAGTATCTGCGTCTTGACGTGGTCCAGCGCGCGATCCTTGGCCGCGCCCCGCCGGGATGCCTCTGCTGGCACGCCAGCCCCTTTTCTTGTGGCTAAGTCGTATCTCAAGCGTGGTCATGACCGTACACCACCGCGTCTACCTGCGGGAATTGACACTAAGATACAAGATAAATACTATTCAGATACATAAGCGAGCGACAAGGGAGACCCGAGATGGCCACGACCCAGATAGCGACCCCGAACCTGGACCCGACGATCCCGGCACCGATGATCAACGTGGCCGAGTACGGGTTCGAGGGGCGTTTCGAAGAGTGGGCCCAGCAGGCCGAATACTTCGAGTACTCCAAGGCGGCCAACCCGATCGGGTCCGGGCACGTCCCGCCGGTTCCGCTGCGGCGGTTCGATCCCGAGCTCTACCTCGACGCTCCGACCGGCGTGATCCCGCTGGACCTGTCCCGGGAGTTGGGTATCGACACCGGCGCGGCGACCAGCCCGGCGTTGTTGGCCAACTTCGTGAGCATCCGCGCCGACGACCGGATCGACACCAACCCCAACGCCACCTCGCAGCTGTACTACGTGCTCTACGGGCGGGGCTTCGCGGCCGTCAACGGCCGGCTGATCGAGTGGGAGAAGGGCGACTTCGTGACGCTGCCGGCCGGCAGCCATTCGGTGTTCTACGCCGCCGCCGACACGGTCATGTACTGGGTGCACGACGAGCCGTTGATGCGCTACCTGGGCACCGACGCCACCCGGCCGCGCTTTGCGGCCACCAAGTTCCGCCGCGCCGACGCGGTGGCCAAGCTCGAAGAGATCGCCTCGCGCCCCGGCGCCAACGAGAAGAGCCGGGTGAGCGTGCTGTTGGCCAACGCCGGTCAGGAGCAGACGCTGACTATCACCCACGTGCTGTGGGCCATGTTCGGGGTGCTTCCGCCCAACCAGGTCCAGCGCCCCCACCGCCACCAGTCGGTCGCGCTGGACCTCATCCTGGATGCGCCGGCGTCCGGCTGCTACACGCTGCTGGGCACCCGCCTCGACGAGCACGGCGACATCGTCGATCCCACCCGGGTGGACTGGCGGGCCGGGTGCGCCTTCACCACCCCGCCGGGCATGTGGCACGCCCACTACAACGAGACCGACGAGCCCGCTCACCTGATCCCCATTCAGGACGCCGGGCTGCACACGCACCTGCGCAGCCTGGACATCAAGTTCACGCAGCGTCGCGATCTCGTCGCCGGGTAGTCGCGCGGCGGCGGCCCATGCACCGCCGGAGTTCGGCGAATAGTGTGGCTGGACATGAAGGTGCCCTTGCTGGGACCGGTGTCGCTCACGGGCTTCCAGAACGCCTGGTTCTTCCTGGTCCTGCTGATCGTGCTGTTGGTGATCGGCCTCTACGTCGTGCAGCAGTTCGCCCGTCGTCGCCGGGTGCTGCGCTTCGCCAACATGGAGGTGCTGGAGCGCGTCGCGCCGCCGCAGCCCAGCAAGTGGCGCCACGTGCCCACCATCCTGCTGGCCACCTCGCTGGTGTTGCTGACCACCGCGATGGCGGGGCCGACGTCGGACGTGCGGATTCCGCTCAACCGTGCGGTCGTGATGCTGGTGATCGACGTCTCGGAGTCGATGGCATCCAACGATGTGCCGCCCAACCGCCTGGCCGCCGCCCAGGAGGCCGGCAAGCAGTTCGCCGATCAGCTGACCCCGGCGATCAACCTGGGGCTGGTGGAGTTCGCGGCCAACGCCACCCTGCTGGTGCCGCCGACGACCAATCGCGGCGCCGTGAAGGCGGGCATCGACAGCCTCAAGCCGATGCCGAAGACCGCCACGGGAGAAGGCATATTCACCGCCCTGCAGGCGATCGCGACGGTGGGTTCGGTGATGGGCGGCGGCGACGGTCCGCCCCCGGCGCGAATAGTGCTGGAGTCCGACGGGGCCGAGAACGTGCCGCTGGACCCCAACGCCCCGCAGGGGGCGTTCACCGCGGCCCGGGCCGCCAAGGCCGAGGGCGTGCAGATCTCGACGATCTCGTTCGGCACCCCGTACGGCACCGTCGACTACGAGGGCGCCACCATCCCGGTTCCCGTGGACGACCAGACGCTGCAGAAGATCTGCGAGATCACCGACGGTCAGTCGTTTCACGCCGACAGCCTGGAGTCGCTGAAGAACGTGTACTCGACGCTGCAGCGCCAGATCGGCTACGAGACCGTGAAGGGCGACGCGAGCATGGCCTGGATGCTGCTCGGGGCGGTCGTCCTGGCCGGCGCCGTCCTGGCCGGCCTCCTGTTGAACCGCAGGCTGCCCGCCTGAGTCCTCAGCTGGGCAGGCGCCGGTTGATCAGCAGCGCCAGCGCCGTCGCGATCAGGGCGGTCAGCACGGCGAGGCGCAGCCAGCCCGAGCTGCCCGGCCCCGGGACCGTGCGGTAGCCGATCTCGTTCTCGATGGCGTTGTAGCTCTTTTCCAGCTCGCCGATGTTGGTGGCGGTGTAGGACTGGCCGCCGGACAGCTTGGCGACCGTTTTCATCTGGTCCGTCGAGACCGGGACGGCGTGGCGCTGCCCGTTCATCTCGATCTCGCCGCCTTTGGTCCCGAACGTGATCGTCGAGATGGGCACGCCCTCGTCCTTGGCCAGCCGCGCCGCGGTGTAGACGCCGTCGTGCGGATCGCTGGGATTGGACGGCTTGTTCTCGCCGCCGTCGGAGAGCAGCACGATGCGGGCCGGCGGCGGGGTGTCGCCGCCGGTGACCGCGGTGGCGCTGATGGCGTGCAGGGCGGTGAAGATGGCCTCGCCGGTGGCCGTGCTGTCGGCGAAGTCCAGCTTCTTCAGCGCGTCGATGGTGGCCTGGTGTTGCGGGGTGGGCGGCACCAGCAGATAGGGCGTGCCGGCGAACCCGACCAGCCCGAGGTTGATGCCGGGCGTCAGCTGGCCGGCGAATTGGGTTGCGGCCTGCTCGGCGGCCTTGAGCCGGTTTGGTTCGACGTCGGTCGCCCGCATGGACTGCGACATGTCGATCACCAGCATGATGACGGCGCGGTTGCGCGGGATGCGCATGTCGTGGGTGGGGGTGGCCAGCGCGATGGTCAACAGCACCAGGCTCAGCAGCGACACCGCGATCGGCAGGTGCCGCCACGGCGACTGCGGCACGGGCGAATCGGTGTACCTGTGCAGCCGTTGGCGGCGCCTGGCCGCGACGACGACGTAGACGGCCAGCAGGGCCAGCGGCACCAAGCCGAACAACAACAAGGCCGGACGCTGGAACCCGTAGAGCGGTAACGGGCCGATACCGGGTAGCGACACGTCACCCAACCTATCCCGTCAAACGCACTACTCGCGCCGCAGCCGTCCCTCGACGAACTGTTCCAGCTTCTCCCATTCGCGAACCGCGGCGGCATACGGCGGCGACGGTTTGGCAAACGACTCGGGTTCGAGCACCGCGGCCACCAGCTTGCCCAGCGGCCGGCTGGTCTCGAGCGCCTTGTCGACGGTGGGATCCTCGGAGTAATCGCCGATGTCGCGGAGCACCTCGACGGCCAGCTCCAGCTGCTCGCGGTCGACGGCGTCCGGTCCGTCGGCCAGGTCGTCGGCCAGCCCGCTGAGCACGTAGATGTTGTCGTCGGTGATGTCGACGCGCAGCGAGCCGTCGGTCGCGGCGGTGCGGATGTCGTCGTAGGTGCTCAGGTCGCCCAGGTCGTGGTCGTGTTCGTCGGCCAGGTAGCGGGCCAGCGCGCGCTCCGAGGTGAACACGCTGATGCGTCCGTTGCGGCCGAGGAAGATCGGCTGATCGTCCAGGTAGCAGCGCAGCGTGTAGAAGGTCCCCGAACTCGTCATGATCCGGATCGGGTCGATGCCCACCTGCAGCCAGAAGTCCTTGTCGCCGCCCAGCACCACGCTGTCGCCGGTCGCCCGAACGGCGGCCTCGTCCGTGTCTTCGTCCGTGCCCTCGTCTTCGTCCTCGTCTTGGGCCCCGGCGTCCTCGGCCGCGGCTTCCTCCAGGGTTTCGCCGGCGGCGTCCTCGTCGCCGGTGTCTTCGTCCGCGTCGTCTTCCTCGCGCTCTTCGGCCAGTTCGTCGGCGGCCTTGTCCGACAGCGTGGCGTCGACCTCGGGGGTGCTGACGATGTCTTCGATCGCGGCGAGCACGTCGTCCCAGCTGCGGCCGATGACCTCGGCGATCGCATTCCAGCGTTTGGCGCCGGCCTTGCCGGTGAAGTGCTCGGCGCCGCCGGACACCGTACCCAGAATGGGGTTGCCGTTGAAGAACTTCGACACCGCCGGCAGCTCGCACACCGATCCGATGGACGACACGATGGCCAGCGTGCCGGCCAGCGCCGACACCGACTCCTCGGTGGGCTTCTCCGCCACCAGCTCCTCGACGGCGACCAGGTCATACTGCTTGTCGTCGGCCGGCTCAAAAGCGTGCGCGTGCGCCGAGCGCAACTGTGTCCAGCCCGGATGGTCGGCCAGGTCGTTGTCGTCGTTCGAACGCACGAACGCGACCAGGTCCGCGACGGAGGAGAACGCAAACAGGTCCTCGTCCTTGCCCAGGAACGCCTCCCACTCGTCGCCGGAGTCGCGCCAGCGGGGCGCCCACACGGTGTAGCGGTCACCATCGGACAGGCTCAGGCGGATGGGCACGAGGTCAGCAACCATGCGGCACACAATAGCGACGAGCGGCGATCGCGAGCGCGGCGGAGGCGGGCGAAGCGGGTCGCCGCCACGGGGCCTGCGGCGAACGCGCTTATCGGGCCATCCGGCCTAACCCCAGATATCGGTGATGGGCGCGGCGCCGGCGGCGTAGCCCGTCTTGGGCAATCCGTACATCTGCTCCACCGTGGAAAGCACGTTGTAGTGGTTGATCTGTTCGCTGTAGCTGCCGGGCCGGACGTGGGCGCCGTAGAACACTGTGGGGATCTGGTTGCGGCTGCCTCCCGAACCAGAACCATCGTCCTCGTCGAACGTCACGATCAGCAGGCTGTTGTTGGCCACCGCCCAGTTCGCGTAGCCCGACAGCTGGCTGCTCAGCCAGGAGTCGGCCTGAGCGATCGAGCCGTCGTGCATGTTGTCGTCATTGTCGGGGATGACGAACGACACGGTGGGCAGGCTGGCGTAGTTGCCCATCGGGAACGCCGAAAACGGCAGCGAGTTCGCCGCCGGGATGTTGGTGAAGTTGGCCCACGGCACATGCTTTCGGGCGTACTTGCCCGCGCTGCAGACAGGCGAGCCGGCCGCGGGCAGGCCCTCGGCGAAGCCGACGAATGTGTAACCGGCGGCGAGCAATTCGGATCCCAGGTTCGGTGCGGCGCCGCCGTTGACCGGGCACAGGTCCTTGTTGACCCCGAACGTGTTGCCGGCGAACAGCGCCAGGTAATTCGGCTCGCTCGGGTGGGTTTCGGCGAACGACTGGGTCATGTTGGCGCCGTTCGCGGCCAGCGTGGTGATGAAGGGGGCCGACTTGTTGCCGATGATCCCGTTCTCGGAGCGGTTCTCCTCGACCACGATCACGATGTGCGCGGGTTGCGGAATGGCCGCTGCCGCAAGGCCTATGCGAGGGGTCAACGGGACGGCCGCCAGTGCCACCAACGTCGACGCGCCCAGCAGCCGCAGGCCTCGATATGCCGTGGCGACCGACCTTCGCATCCCGTGCAACACGCCCGGAGTATATGAACGGGCGCAGTCGATTTCCGGGACGCTCCCAAGCGTGTCAGGAGGGCTTTGCCCGATCGTTATATACCCTCTAGCCCATGGAAGTGACCGTGGTCGAGCACCCGTTCGCCGCCGCCCGGCTGACCGTGTTGCGTGACGAACGCACCGACAACGCCGGTTTTCGTGCCGCGCTGCGCGAGCTGACGCTGATGCTGGTCTACGAGGCGAGCCGGGACGCGCCGCGAAAGTCGGTGCGGATCCGCACCCCGGTGGGTTCGGCCGTCGGTACGCGCTTGGTCAAGCCGCCGCTGCTGGTGCCGGTGCTGCGGGCCGGGCTGGGCATGGTCGACGCGGTGCACGCCGCGATACCGGAGGCGGAGGTGGGATTCGTCGGTGTCGCCCGCGACGAGGAAACCCACCTGCCGGTCCCCTATCTGGAGGCGCTGCCCGACAAGCTGGCGGGCAGGCCGGTGATCATCCTCGATCCCATGCTGGCCACCGGCGGATCGATGGCGCACACCATCGGGCTGTTGACGCCACGCGGCGCAACCGATATCACCGTGCTCTGTGTGGTGGCCGCTCCCGAAGGCCTTGCGGCGGTGCAGAAAGCGGCGCCGGACGCGCGAGTGTTCACCGCCGCGGTCGACAAGAGGCTCAACAAAGCGGCCTATATCGTGCCGGGCCTCGGCGATGCCGGTGACCGCCAATTCGGGGCCAACCTGTTCACCAGCTCCGCACGGCAGCGACCAGCTGCTCGCGCAGGGCGCCGGCGCGCCGCCGCGAAGAGTTCAGGTCGTCGGAAACCGCACAGCGAATCTCCAAGTAGCACTTCAGTTTCGGCTCGGTCCCGGAAGGCCGCGCCACCAGCCTGATCGACGTGTCCTCGTCACCGCCGGTGAAGATCAGCGCCTCGGTGATGTCGGTGAGGTGTACGGCGTACCCCGCCAGCGTTTTCGGCGGGGCGGCGCGCCACCGCCGCATCAGTTCTGCCGCCTCGCCGGCATCGGCGACACGGCGCGACACCGCGGCGACGTCGTGCACCCCGTACCGGCGGGCCAGCTCATCGAGCAGGTTCGGGACCGTCCGGCCCCGTTGTTTGGCCACGGCCACCAGATCGCACACCAGCACCGCGGCGCTGATGCCGTCCTTGTCACGCACGGCCGCGGGATCGACGCAGTGCCCGATCGCTTCCTCGTAGGCGTAAACCAGTGTGCCGCCAGGTACTTTCGCGTCGGCGCGGGCCAGCCACTTGAAGCCGGTGAGGGTTTCGACGTGGACCGCCCCGTGGCGCGCGGCGATGGCCGACAGCATCCGCGACGACACGACCGTGCTGGCCACCACCGGCGCTTCGATTTGCGTCGTCGACAAGATGTAATCGCCTAAGAGCCAACCCGTTTCGTCGCCGGACAGCATCCGCCATCCGCTTTCGCCGGGAATGCCGACGGCGCATCGGTCGGCGTCCGGATCCAGCGCGATCGCCACGTCGGCGTCGACGTCGGCGGCCAGTGCCAGCAGCGCGTCGGTGGCCCCGGGCTCCTCGGGGTTGGGGAACGCGACCGTGGGAAAGTCCGCATCGGGGGCGAATTGTGCTCCGACGCTGTGCACTTCGGTGAACCTCGCCCGATGCAACGTCTCGACGGCCACCGCGCCGCCCACCCCGTGCAGCGCGGTCAGCGCCACCCGCGCCGAACCGGTGCCGCGCCGCAACCCGGCGGCCCGCTCGATGTAGCGCTCGACGAGATCGCCCGGCGCGGGTTTGACCGCGGTGCGGCCGATTTGATCGGCCGGCGGGGCGGCGGCCATCGCGGCTTCGATCTCGCGGTCGGTGGGGGAGACGATCTGGGCGCCGCCGTCGAGGTACACCTTGTAGCCGTTGTCGGCGGGCGGGTTGTGTGATGCGGTGATCTGGATCCCGGCCGGTGCGCCGGTGTGCCGAACCGCGAAGGCCACCACCGGAGTCGGGACCGGACCGGGCAGCAGAAGCACGGCAAACCCCTGGGCTGCAAGCACTTCTGCGGTCACCGTGGCGAATACCGCTGAGCCGTGCCGGGCGTCGCGCCCCACGATCACCGACGAGCCGTGCAGGCCGCGCCCGATCAGCACCTGTGCCACCGCCCAGGTGGCCCGCGACACCACCGCGACGTTCATGGCGTCGGGTCCGCCGCGCACCGGGCCGCGCAGGCCGGCCGTGCCGAATCTCAGCGGGCGGGCGAACCGCGCGGCGAGTTCGTCCGGGTCACACTCGGCCAGCTCGGCGGCCGTCGCCGGGTCGGGATCGTGGGCGATCCACTCCTCGGGCGTCATCGGCCTAGAACCGGGGGAGCTGCTCGAGAACCGAGGCCAGCAGCGCCCCCATCCGGGTCGCCGCGGCGGCTCCGGCGGCCAGCACCTCGGTATGGCTCAGCGGTTCGCCGCTGAGCCCGGCGGCCAGGTTGGTCACCAGCGACACCCCTAGCACCTCGGCGCCGGCCGCCCGGGCGGCGATGGTCTCGTGCACCGTCGACATGCCGACCAGGTCGGCCCCCAGCGTTCGCAGCATGCGGATCTCGGCGGGCGTCTCGTAGTGCGGGCCGGGCAGCCCGGCGTAGACGCCCTCGGTCAGCGAGCGGTCGGCCTGGCGGGCGAGTTCGCGCAGCCGCGGCGAATAGGCGTCGGTGAGGTCCACGAACTGCGGACCCACCAGCGGCGAACGGGCGGTGAGGTTCAGGTGGTCGCTGATCAGCACGGGTTCGCCGACGGTCATGTCCTGGCGCAGTCCGCCCGCCGCATTGGTGAGCACGACGGCACGCACGCCGGCCGCGCATGCCGCCCGCACCGAGTGCAC
>DASTKA010000429.1:0-4065 GCA_035716165.1 Mycobacterium sp.
GGATCAGGCCCGGCGACCACGGCGACGCGCATCGTGCTCACCCTGCCACAGCGCCCTGCGGCCACGCGCCTACGCTGACAAGATGACAGAGCTGACTGGGACAACCGTTGCGAACATCCGTACGGTCGAGACTTTTCTGAACGCGCTGCAGGACGAGGACTTCGAAACCGTCGAAGCATCATTCGATGACGACCTCGTCTACGAAAACGTCGGACTGTCGAGGATCCGCGGCGGTCGCCGAACAGCGAAACTGCTGCGCCGCATGGAAGGTCGCATCGGGTTCGAGGTGAAGGTCCACCGCATCGCCGCCGACGGCGCTGCGGTACTCACCGAACGCACCGACGTGCTGATCCTCGGGCCACTACGGCTGCAGTTCTGGGCCTGCGGGATCTTTGAGGTCCAAAACGGGCGGATCACGCTGTGGCGCGACTACGTTGACGTGTTCGACATGACTAAGGCGCTGCTGCGCGGTCTGGCCGCATTGGCGATCCCGTCGCTCAGACAGACTCTCTGACTCCGCCAGAGTCACCCGATCACTGATGGCGCGGCAATCCGCCGAGTTCGTCGAACGCCTGCGCCCAGCCGACCAGCCGATCGGTCGCCCCGGCCAGCTCGGTGCGGTAATGCTGCGAGGCGGCCGACCCGTCGCCGTTCGCCGAGGACACCAATTGCGCCGCCGCGGTGACCATTTCGTTGTATTGACGAACGCCGGCGCCCAGCTGCGCGGTGAACGCGTTGATGGTGGGCACCAGATACGACCGCGATTCCGCGCTGGCCTGCGCCGCCCGTTCCATCGACACCACCTGCGCGGCGGTGGACGCCATGGCCGCCGAGCTCCTGGTGGCGGCCGCGGTCAAGTCGCGGATCTCGTCGGGCGGCAGCATCGCGCCGCGCTCGATCACCGTCACCAGTGAGGAGAAGCCACGCTCGGATGCGCCCAGCGCGTACATCGCCGGGCGCGCCGCCGAACCCGGTGGCGGCAGCCGGCGCGCGCTGGTAGTGCGGGGTACCGGCAGCGGCTCGGAGCGCAGCCAGCGATAGCGAAGCAGCAACAACGTCGCCGGGATGGCCATCACCACCGCGACGCCGCCGGTGATCTCCAGCAGCAGCGCGAACCATCCCCAGGCGGCGAGCAGCATCGTCACCGCCGCCCAGAACACACACCCGGCGCTGAAGATCAGGCCCCAGCGCAGGGCGCGCCGGCGGCGGCGCAGCTGGCGTGCCCGCGGGTCCGCGGCCGCGCTGAGCTTGCGGGCCACCAGGTCGGACAGGTCGGCCGCGGTGGCCAGTCCGCGGTGCAGCAACGCGCGCCACAAACCGGGCTGCGTCGCTTTCACCGCCATGACACTCCGGCTACTGGCCAAGAGGCTTCTCGGCAACCGAGCCGCCGGCGCTCTCGGCGGGCGCGGGAGTGGCTGGCGTGGCCCCCGCGGCCGGCGTCCCACCGGTGGGCAGGGCCTCGCCGCGCATCGAGGCGCGGATCTGCTCCAGCCGAGAATGACCGGCCATCTGCACCCCGGCCTGCTCGACCTCGAGCATTCGGCCCTGCACCGAGCCCTGGGCCAGCTCGGCGGCGCCGATCGCGTTGGCGTACCGCCGCTCGATCTTGTCGCGCACCTCGTCGAGGCTGGGGACGTTGCCGGGTGCGGCGAGATCGCTCATCGATTGCAGCGAGGCGCTGACCTGCTCCTGCATCTTGGCCTGCTCGAGCTGGCTGAGCAGCTTGGTGCGCTCGGCGATCTTCTGCTGCAGCACCATGGCGTTCTGTTCGACGGCCTTCTTGGCTTGGGCGGCCGCGCCCAGCGCCTGGTCGTGCAGCGTTTTGAGGTCTTCGACGCTTTGCTCGGCGGTCACCAGTTGAGCGGCGAACGCCTCGGCTGCGTTGTTGTACTCGGTCGCCTTCGCGGCATCACCGGCCGCGGTGGCCTGGTCGGCCAGTGTCAGGGCCTGGCGCACGTTGACCTGCAGCTTCTCCACGTCCGCCAGCTGACGGTTGAGCCGCATCTCGAGCTGCCGCTGGTTGCCGATGACCTGCGCGGCCTGCTGGGTCAGCGCCTGATGGGTGCGTTGCGCTTCCTCGATGGCCTGCTGGATCTGCACTTTCGGGTCTGCGTGCTCGTCGATCTTGGCGTTGAACAGCGCCGCGAGGTACTTCCACGCCTTGACGAACGGATTGGCCATGGGTTAGCTCCACCTTTGCTTCTTGAGGATCCGGATGGTCCCCGGATGGGCCTGAAAGGGCTCTGCGCCTGCCGCTCAATTTAATGGGTCGGCGCCGATCGCCCCACCCCTTAGGCGGGATCGGTCCCGGTGTTCAGGCCAGTGCCAGCGATGCCACCGGCGGAATGACGACCTTGATGCTGGCGCCGCTCGCCCCGTCCCCGGTGGGCGCACCGACGGCCGCCCGCTCCTCGCTGGCCATCCGCTCGCCGGCGTCGGTGAGAACCGATGACAGCGGCACGTCCAGCGCATCGCAGATCGCGTTCAGCAGCTCGCTGGACGGCTCCTTACGGCCGCGCTCCACCTCGGACAGATATCCGAGGCTCACCCGCGCCGAATCGGACACCTCGCGCAGCGTCCGGCCCTGTGTCGTGCGGGCCTCGCGCAACACGTCGCCGATGACCTCGCGCACCAATGGCGCCATCCCGCCCTCCTTCGTCCAGTCGGCCCTGCGGGGCACATACTCAGCTTGCCTCCGGCAGGTGCTCACTAGGTGAACGCCGCGAGCGGTGGTCTGGTTCCCGCCTGGTGCCAACGGAAATCAGCCGGGAGTCCGGCGGATTTCCCGGACCGTCGAAACGACGTAGTCGATGCCGGTGATCACCGTCAGCACGATCGCCGCGCCCATCACCACCGCAGCGATCACCCGGAACGGCCCCGGCGTCGCCGCCCACGGCAGGACGAACAATCCGATGGCCAGCACCTGCACCACGGTCTTGAGTTTGCCGCCCCAACTGGCCGGAATGACGCCGCGGCGAATGACCGCCAACCGCAGCACGGTCACCCCGAACTCGCGCACCAGGATCACCACGGTGACCCACCACGGCAGTTCCCCGAGCATCGAGAGCCCGATCAGCGCCGACCCCACCAGCGTCTTGTCGGCGATCGGGTCGACGAACGCGCCGAATTCGGTGGCCATGCCGTAGTTGCGGGCCAGCAGCCCGTCCAGCCGATCGGTGATGCAGGCGGCCGCGAAGATGACGAAGGCCGCCACCCGGAAGCCGTATTGGCGGCCGTCGCCGGCGAACAGGGCGAGCAGGAAGATCGGCACCAGCACCAACCGCAACAGAGTCAGCGTGTTGGCGAGATTGGCGATGTTTGCGCGGCCTGGCGGTCCAGTTAGCGGACCCGTCTGCGGCTGCCCCGACACCGCAACAGAATAACGGTTGACCAGCGCCGCCGTCCGAGATGTCGATACTGTTAGCCGTGACCCAAAGTCCGCAGCGCCATCGGTCGCTGGTGCGGCGCGCGCGAACGTCCGACGTTCCGGCCATCAAGCACCTTGTCGACACCTACTCGGGAAAGATCCTGCTGGAGAAGAACCTCGTGACGCTCTACGAGGCCGTGCAGGAGTTTTGGGTGGCCGAGCACGAGGGCAGGGTGGTCGGTTGCGGTGCGCTGCACGTCATGTGGTCCGACCTGGGCGAGGTTCGTACGGTCGCGGTCGACCCGGCGATGACCGGCCACGGTATCGGTCACGCGATCGTCGACCGGCTGCTCGAGGTCGCCCGCGAGTTGGCGCTGAAGCGGCTGTTCGTGTTGACGTTCGAAACCGAGTTCTTCGCCCGGCACGGGTTCACCGAGATCGAGGGCACGCCGGTCACCGCCGAAGTGTTCGAGGAGATGTGCCGCTCCTACGACATCGGTGTGGCCGAATTCCTGGACCTCAGCTACGTCAAGCCGAACATCCTCGGCAACTCGCGGATGCTGCTGGTGCTTTGATCTTCGCGATCGCCGCTAATCCTCGGGATCACCGCCGTCGGCGTCGCTGCCGCCCCGGATCAACGCCAGCGTGCCGGCCAGTTCGTCGGGCTTGATCAGCACCTCACGCGCCTTGGAGCCCTC
>DASTKA010000430.1:0-18702 GCA_035716165.1 Mycobacterium sp.
TCCTCGGGCAGGCGGACGTTGTCGAGCACCACCTCGGCGGTGTGCGAAGCGCGAATCCCGTGCTTCTTGAACTTCTGGCCCTGCGCCAGACCTTTGGTGTCCGGCCCGATGACGAAGCTGGCCTGGCCGCGGGTGCCCAGTTCGGGATAGACCGAGGCCACCACGATGTGCACGTTGGCGATGCCGCCGTTGGTCGCCCAGGTCTTGGTGCCATTGAGCACCCATTCGCCGGCGGCCTCGTCGTACCGCGCACGGGTGCGGATGCCGCCGACGTCAGAACCCGCGTCGGGCTCCGACGAGCAGAAGGCACCGAGCTTGGGCTCGTCGGCCGTACCGAACATCTCGGGAAGCCAGCGTCCGAGCTGTTCTGGAGTTCCGTTGCCCGCCAACGCCGCTGCGGCCAGGCCGGTACCCATGATGGACAGCGCGATGCCGGCATCACCCCAGAACATCTCTTCGAACGCGGTCAGCATGCCCAGCCCGGTCTCTTCGGCGGCCTGCTGCGCGAAGAAGTCGGGGGAGTACAAGCCAACCTTCGCGGCCTCCTGGATGACCGGCCACGGGGTTTCTTCTCGTTCGTCCCATTCGGCCGCGGCCGGACGGATGATGTCGGCCGAGAACTTGTGCACCCAATCGCGCACCTCGATCACGTCGTCACTGAGTTGCATGGAGAATGTCACAGCTGCGCTCCTGAATCGTTGGTGTTCACAGGTTTTCGAGGGTTTGCGTACTTGGCGAGGACGCTGACCGTTTGGTTGACCCACGCCTCGAAGTACCGTTCTTCATCGGTGTTGCCGGGCAGGCGACCGGTCAGCGCTTGCAGCGTCGCCGCGTAGGACAGCGATCCGATCGCGACGGCCGCGGCCGCTTCGGGATCCGGAATGCTGGTGCGGCCGGACCGATTCGATGCGTCCAATTCATCGGCGAAGCGTTGGTAGGCATTGTCGGTGATGACCTGCCACGTCTTCTCGTCGAGGTCGCCGAGCTCCTCGGGTTCGCGCAGCATGACCTTGAGCAGATCCTCGCTCTGTCGGAGATTGCTCCAGATCAGCTGGCCGGCGACGCGCACCGCGCGCTCAACGCTGCCGGGTTGGCCCGCGTCATATTCCTCTCGCGCCGCCACGATGCTGTCGATCCGGTGCGCGACCGCCGCCTCGAGCAGCTCGCGCTTGGAGCCGAAGTGCTTGTACAGCGCTCCCGACCCCGGCGCCAGGCCCGATTCCCGCTGGATGTCGGCCACCGACGTCGCCGCGTAGCCCTTGGCGGCAAAGAGCCGCAGGGCCGCGGACAGCAGCCGGTCACGTCCCGAGGCGAGCATGGTGAGAGAGTACTCACTCACCGGGGTCAAGGCAAGATCGCTCCGGTCACGGCAGGTGACCGGTGGGAAGGCGATGCGCTTAGCGTTAAATTCTTGCGAAACACCCCTGGGCTTGATCGCGCCGGGCCGGTACCGCTGTGAGGGTTGTACTCAGGCTGGTTGACAAGGACCGGCGACACAGTCGAAGGAGCCTGACATTCGCGTCCTACCGCGTATACAGCTGCCGATGCGGGTGCTATCGCTGCGCACCATCCTCATCGCCGCCGCCGTATCGGTGATGACCCTCGTCGTCCTGCTGGGGACCTGGGTGTGGGTGGGCGTGACCAACGATCAGTACAGCCAGCTCGATCGCCGGCTCGATTCGGTCAGCAGCCTGGGCGACATCAGCAGCCTGCTCAACAACGCGGAGTACGCGAACGCGGACCGACCGGCGCCGGACGGGAACCTGGTGCGCACCGCGCGCATCGGCGGGGTGACGGTGTCCGTGCCCAGCAGCATCGTGCTGCCGCGGCTGCCCGACGGCTATGCCAACACCACGATCAACGGGGTGCAGTACCGCGTCCGTACCTTCACCGCGGGCCCGGCCTCGATAGCGCTGGCCGCGCCGTTGGCCGAGGCCCAGCATCGGATCAACGAATTGCACCTGCGCGTACTGCTGATTTGCGCCAGCGTGATCGGCGGCACCGTCGTGGTGGGCTGGGTGATCTCGTTGATCATGGTCAATCCCTTCTTGCTGCTGGCCCAGCAGGCCCGGGCGATCAACGCCCAGTCCAGCCCTGACGAACTCCAGGTTCGCGGCGTGCGCGAAGCCGTGGAGATCGCCGAAGCGGTCGAGGGAATGCTGGCCCGCATCGGCAAGGAGCAACAGCGCACCAAGGCCGCGCTCGAATCGGCGCGCGACTTCGCCGCCGTCGCCTCCCACGAGTTGCGCACGCCATTGACCGCCATGCGCACCAACCTGGAGGTGCTGTCCACCCTGGACCTGCCGCCCGAGCAGCGCCACGAGGTCATCGGCGATGTCATCCGCACCCAGAGCCGCATCGAGGCGACGCTGACCGCGTTGGAGCGGCTGGCTCAGGGGGAGCTGACGACCGTCGACGATTTCGTCCCGTTCGACATCACCGAGTTGTTGGATCGTGCCGCCCACGACGCGCTGCGGGTCTACCCCGATGTCGACGTCTCGCTGGTGCCGTCGCCGACCGTGCTGATGGTCGGGCTGCCCACGGGGCTGCGGCTGGTGATCGACAACGCCATCGCCAACGCCGTCAAGCACGGCAACGCCGGCAAGATCTTGCTCACCGTCGGCAGTTCCGCTGAGGGCGTGGAGATCGCGATCGACGACGACGGCACCGGCGTCCCGGAATCCGAACGTGCCACGGTCTTCGAACGGTTCGCCCGCGGCTCGACGGCCTCGCGGTCGGGCTCGGGGCTAGGCCTGGCGCTGGTCGCTCAACAGGCCGAATTGCACGGCGGCACAGCGGCATTGCAGACCAGCCCGCTCGGTGGCACTCGGCTGTTGCTGCGGCTGGCCGGCGATGGGCGTGGTCCGGCGTAGTCGCGACCGCTTGCGCCGGGGTGCCCCGGCGCGCAGGACGCTCGCGATGTCGGACAATGGGGCATGCTCGGCCACCTCGGCATCAACGTGCCCGATTTGTCAGTCGCAAAACGGTATTACGACGCCCTGATGCCCCTTGTCGGCTTCGAGCCGTTCTTTCACGCCGACGATGAGTTTTCTTACCGGCCTGCCGAGAACAAGCCCGGCACTTTCCTGTTCTTCTATCCAGCGGTTGAGCCGCATGAATACTCGTCGCAGCACGCCGGCCTGCAGCACCTGGCATTCATGGTGCGGCGCCGATCGTCGGTGCACGCCGTGCATGATCACGTCGTTGGTACCGGTGGCACGGTCATTCACCCACCCGGTCATTTTCCGCAATATCCCGGCCATTATTACGCCACGTTTTGGTATGACCCGTTCGGCATGAAACTGGAAGCCGTATGCCATCACGACCGCGACTGAGTGAAAGGGCTGACCCGAGCGTCATGAGGTGACGAAGGTGCTTTCGTGACTGTCGAGTCCGAAGTGGCGGCTGAGGTTCATCAACGATACCTTTTGGGAAATAACGACTTTCACCGTCAGGAACACCGCTGCTAACGGGCAAGGGCCATAACTTCGGTCGAAAGCGCCGTGAAAACAAGATCAACAAAACACCGTTACACTGTGGCCCCAAGCACGTGCATTTGGGTTGAGCTTTTGGAGGGGAATCATGGGTCCTGTTACGTCGGTGCAGTCAGAGGCGGTTCTGGCGTCGGCGGGCGCCGAGTCGGCGATCAGCGCCGAGACCCAGGCGGCGGCTTCGGCCGCCGCACCCGTCCTGCTGGGGGTGCTGCCGATGGGTGGCGACCCGGACTCGGCGATGTTCGCGGCGGCGCTCAACGCCTGCGGGGGCAGTTACCTTGGCGTGGTGTCCGAGCATGCCGCCCAGCGCGGCTTGTTCGCCGGCACCCAAAGCATCGCCTCGAGCACTTACGTCGTCACGGAGCTCATGCGCAGCTTGACGATGGCCATCGGTGCTTAGCGGTCAGCGGACGTAAGAGGGGGAAGTACGCATGGCCGATCCGGGGTGGGCTGCGCGTACGCCTGAGGAAAACGACCTGCTGCTCAAGGCGGGGGCCGGCGTCGTCACTCACTTGGCGAACCAGGCCGCCTGGACCGCGTTGGCAGCCACCCATCACGGCTCCAGCATCGCGTCGACGATCAACACCGTCGCGACGTCCGCGAGCTGGACGGGCTCGGGTTCGTTGGCCTCGGCGACGAACGCGACCGCGCTGAACGCGTCACTGCACGGGTTGGCCGGCTGGGTCGACGTCAAGCCGGCGGTGGTGTCGACGGCAGTCTCGGCGTACCAGATGGCATATGGGTCAATGCGCCCCGCGCCCGAGTGCATCGGGAACCGCACCGAGACGGCCGCCGATTACGGCATCAACCCGCTGGTTCTTGGCGCACTGACCCCGAGGATCACTTCTCTGGAGCTCGAGTACTTCGGGTCGATGTGGCCGAACAACTCCGCGGTCGGGGCCAGCTACGGAACGGTCCTCACGGCCTTGTCCCAGAGCCTCACCATTCCGCCGCCCGTCGCAGCCATGGGCGCATCGCCGGCCGCGCCCGCGCAAGCGGCGGCGGCGGTTGGCGAGTCGGCGGCGGAGCAAGGGGCCGGCGACGGCATGCGCGCCGCCTTCCAGGGAGCACAGACGGGGACGCAGGGCGCCGGTCAGGCCGCCTCGGGTGGGCAGGACTTCATGGGTCAGGCCGGCTCGTTGATGCAGCCGGTGCAGCAGCTGATGGGAGCCGTCCCTCAGGTGATGCAGGCGCCCATGCAGATGATGCAGGCGCCGATGCAGATGATGCAGCCGCTCATGGGCATGTTCTCCAACCCCGGCGCCTTGGGCATGGGTGGGGCGACACCCGCAGTCTCGACCGTCTCGGCCACCACCGGGCTTTCCGCGGCGGAGGCAGGCGCCGGCGGGGGCGCATCTCTCGGCGGCGCAGGCGTGCCCGCAACGAGTTTCACTCGCCCGGTGAGCGCCTTCGAGCCCGCCACCAGTGGTCGACCGGTCGGTCTACGGCCGGCCGGGGCATTAGGTGCCGAAACCATGCGACCGCAGACCACGACGATGGGTGGTGCCCCGATGGGCGGTATGCCCGTGGGGCACGGGGCGGGCGGCGACCGCGGCTCCCGGGACAAGGCCGACCAGCCCGCGACGGTGCGGGTCGTCGACGCTCGAGTGTGAAGCCAACCCCTGGTGAAAGGTGAATCGACAGGTCTGAATAGCAGCCATACACTTCGCTCCATGCCCTTACGGGGGGCCCACCGAGAAGGAGAAATCCGTGACAATCAAAGTGACACCGCAGATGCTTCGCGATGCTTCCAACGCAATTCAGGCGAACATGGAGCACGCGATCGGCATCGGCCAGGGATACGTCGCGAATCAGGAAAACGTGATGAACCCGTCCACCTGGTCTGGTTCTGCTGTGACGGCGTCGCACGCGACGGCCATTGAGGTCCAGAACGACTTGAACAAAGTGCTGACCGGCGGCACGCGTCTGGCCGAGGGCCTGACGAAGGCGGCCGCGCTGATGGAAGGCCACGAGGCCGATTCCTCGCACGCATTCAGCGCACTATTCGGCGGGCACGGCTCCTAAACACCCACTCATTCGTCGTTTCGTTAAAGGTCTTTTGAAAGGAAGTTCACCATGTCAGACCCGATCACTTATAACCCGGGAGCCGTCGCCGATTTCGCGACCGATGTCGCCTCCCGCGCCGGCCAGTTGCAGTCGATTTTCGACGACACCTCCAATCGCACCCACGCCCTGCAGGAATTCTTCGCCGGCCACGGCGCCTCCGGCTTCTTCGAGGCGCAGGCGCAGATGCTGTCGGGGCTGCAGGGTCTCATCGACACCATCCGCCAGCACGGTGTGACGACCTCCCACGTGCTGGACAATGCGCTCAGCACCGACCAGCACATCGCCGGTCTGTTCTGAGACCGCACAACCACGCCAAGACAAGCCAAAGTGGGGCAGATGCGCCGAGCGTGTGTGCCCCACATTGGTTTCTTACGCGGGTGCCGAGGGATTCGCTGACTGAGGGCAAAGCGACATGCTGACAACGACGGTCGATGGCTTATGGGTGTTGCAGGCGATCACCGGCGTGGAGCAAACGTGCCCTGAGCTGGGGTTGCGACCGATGTTGCCGCGTCTGGACACCCCGGAGCGCGCGAGGAGCCACCCCGCGGCCGCCGAGTTGGCGGCCGCCGGTGCGCTCGACGAGGCCGGCGACGTCGACCCGATGGTCCGCGAGTGGCTGACGGTCCTGCTGCGGCGGGACCTCGGGCTTCTGGTGATGATCGGGGTTCCGGGCCGCGAGCCGACGCGGGCATCGATCTGTCGCTTCGCGACGTGGTGGGTGGTGTTGGAACGCCACGGCGACATGGTGCGTTTGTATCCGGCCGGCACGGCCAACAATGAAGCATCGGCCCGAGACCTCGTGGTCGGTCAGGTCGAGCGGCTGTGCGGCGTGGCCGAGGCGGCGCCGCTGCGGCCGGTCACCCTGGACACCGAGCAGTTGCTGAACTCGGTTCGCGACACCGCCAGCCTGCGAACGTTTCTGCTCGAACAGCGCCTCGACGCCGACCAGCTGCAGATGGTGCTGATGGCCGCCGATCCGGCGCGGTCCGCGCACGCCAACATCGTCGGCTTGCAGGCCGGTGTCGGGCCGGACGAATTGGCACGGATGGCCGTCGGCGATTCGACGGTGTCCATCGTCGACACCCCCGCGGGCCGGATCTGCATCGAGAGCGTCACGTCCGGGCAGCGTCAGTACCAGATTCTCTCGCCCGGGTCTCGCACGGACATAGGCGGTGCGATTCAACGGCTCATCCGCCGGTTGCCTGCGGGCGACGAGTGGCACTCATATCGGCGAGTGGTGTGAGGTGCGCGGGGCGCGAACTGACGAAATCAACTTAGATAACCAAAGTCTGGGAATAGCAACGTCTGTCGTGCTTGAGGGCTTTTTGGACCGGTAAACGCGGTATCGGCAACCGTGTTAGCATCGCGTCGTGACGAGCCCTTGGAATGACCCGAATATATCGGACGAAGGAGCGCTCAGACGGGGGGATCCGTCGGGGGCCAGCAACTTCCCGGATTCGGTATCGGACACGATGCGTATTACCGATCTGGCCGCGCCGCGGAAAATTCCCCCAGGGTCGGGCTGGCGGAAATTCATTTACACCATCTCTTTTCATAAAATAAATCCCGGCGAATCTCCTCGCGAACGGCATTACCGCGATCTGCAAAACCGCATTCGGCGGCACATTCGGCGGCAATACGTCATCACGGTCGTCTCCGGCAAGGGCGGCGTGGGCGTCACGACGCTCGTCGCCTGCCTGGGCGGTGTGTTCCGGGAATGCCGCCCGCAGAACGTGATTGCGATCGACGCCGTCCCCGGCTTCGGGACACTGGCCGACCGTATCGACGAGTCCCCACCCGGGGACTACACCGCGATCATCAACGACACCGACGTCCAGGGCTACGCGGATATCCGAGAACACTTGGGGCAGAATGTCATTGGCCTCGACGTTCTTGCCGGTAACCGCACTTCCGACCAGCCCAGGCCGTTGGTGCCCGCGATGTTTTCCGGGGTGCTGTCGCGCCTGCGGCGCACCCACACGGTGATGATCGTCGACACCTCTCCCGACCTCGAACACGAGGTGATGAAGCCGGTATTGGAGAACACCGACACCCTGGTGTTCGTCTCCGGCATCACCGCGGACCGGTCACGCCCGGTGCTGCGGGCGGTGGACTACCTGCGGTCGCAGGGTTACCACGAGTTGGTCTCGCGCAGCACCGTAATTGTGAATCACACCGACCAGATAACCGACAAGGACGCGTTGGCGTACTTGACCGAGCGGTTCACCAAGGTCGGGGCGACGGTCGAAGTGCTGCCGTTTGATCCCCATCTCGCCAAAGGTGGCATCATCGATACGGTTCACGAACTGAACAAGAAGTCGCGATTGCGTCTCTTCGAAATCACTGCCGGGCTGGCGGACAAATACATTCCGGACGCCGAGCGGTCATTGCCGTGACAGCGCCGCATAAGGTCGCTTTCCCGGCGCGTTGTGCGGTCAACATTTCTTACGAGAAGCACCTCTGTTCGCAGGTGTTCCCTGCCGGAATTCCGATGGAGGGATTCTTCGAGGGAATGGTCGAGCTGTTCGATGCCGACCTGAAGCGCAAAGGCTTTGACGGCATCGCGTTGCCCGCAGGCAGCTACGAACTGCACAAGATCAACGGCGTTCGGCTCGATATCAATAAGAGCCTGGACGAGCTGGGCGTCCAGGACGGCGACACCCTGGTGCTGGTGCCCAGGGTGGACGGCGAGTCGTTCGAACCGCAATACGAGTCGCTGTCAACGGGTTTGGCGGCCATGGGCAAGTGGCTGGGCCGCGACGGGGGCGACCGGATGTTCGCGCCGGTGACACCGCTGACCGCCGCGCACACCGCCATCGCGGTGATCGCGATGGCGGTCGGAGTCGTCCTGGCCTTGACCGTGCGGGCACGAACCTTCACCGACGGCCCCATCCCCGCCTCGGTCGCCGGCGCCATCGGAGCTCTGCTGGTGGTCGCGACGCTGGTGGTGCGACGCGGGTGGCGGCAGCGCCGCGACCTGTTCACCGGCTTCGCGTGGCTGGCCGTGCTGGCGCTGGCTGCCGCCGGTGCCTGTGCGCCGCCGGGTGTGCTGGGCGCGGCGCATGGCCTGATCGGCGCCGTCGTGGTGATCCTGGGCGCCATCGCCATCGGGGTGACAGCGCGAAACCGTTGGCAGACAGCGGTGGTCACCGCCGTGGTGACAGTCTGCGGGGTCCTGGCCGCCGTCGCCGCCGTCCGGATGTTCCGGCCGGCCTCGGCCCAGGTGCTGTCGGTCTGCGTCTTGGTGGGATTGCTTGTCCTGGTTCGGATGGCTCCCCTGATCGCGTTGTGGGTGGCGCGGGTCAGACCGCCGCATTTCGGCTCGATCACCGGCCGCGATCTGTTCGCCCGACGCGAGGGGATGCCCGTCGACACGGTGTCTCCGGTCAGCGAGGACGAATCCGAGGACGAAGACAACGAATTGACCGACATCACCGCGCGAGGCGCCGCGATCGCCGCCTCGGCGCGGTTGGTCAATGCGGTCCAGGTAGGCCTGTGCGTCGGAGTGTCCATCGTGCTGCCGGCGGCGGTGTGGGGCGTGTTGACGCCCGGACGGCAGTGGGACTGGTTGGCGTTGGTGGTCGCCGGGCTTGTGGTCGGCATCTTCCTCACCCAGGGGCGAGGATTCGCCGCCAAATATCAAGCCATCGCCCTGGTGTGCGGGGCATCCGCTGCGGTGTGCGCGGGAGTGGTCAGGTATGCCGTCGCCGCGCCGAGGGATGTTATGGCCGGACTGGTGTGGCCCTCGGTAGCGGTCGCGACCTTTGCCGCGTTGGGTTTGGCCGCAGCACTTTTGGTGCCGGCCATGAGGTTTCGGCCATTCATCCGGTTGACCGTGGAATGGGTGGAAGTGCTCGCGTTCATCGTCTTGCTGCCAGCGGCGGCGGCCCTGGGAGGGCTCTTCACGTGGATTCGCCACTGAGAAGGGCCGCGGCCTTGACCGCCGCGGTCACCCTGGTCGCATTGTCATCCAATATCCCTGCCGCACTTGCCATTACACCACCGTCGGTGGATCCGGGAATGGTTCCGCCGGACGGCGCGCCACGATCCGACCAGCCGATGCGCCGCGCCAACAGTTGCTCGACCCCAATCACCGTGAGAAACCCCGACGTGGCGCAGCTGGCCCCGGGCTTCAATCTGCTCAACATCACGAAGGCATGGCAATACAGCACCGGCAACGGTGTCCCCGTGGCGGTAATCGACACCGGGGTGACCCCGAACCCGCGATTGCCGGTGGTACCCGGCGGGGACTACATCATGGGTGAGGACGGCCTGTCGGATTGCGACGCCCACGGCACGGTCGTCGGCTCGATCATCGGCGCTGCGCCGCAAGGGATTTTGCCGATGCCGCGGCCGATGCCCGCCACTGCGGCGTTCCCGCCGCCGACCGGTCCGCCCCCGGTCGCCGGTGCACCGCCCCCGCCGGTTGAGGTTCCGCCCCCGGTGGCGCCACCGCCACCACCGCCGCCGGTGACGATCACCCAGATCCTTCCGCCACCGCCGCCGCCACCACCACCGCCGCCCCCGCCGCCGGACGCAGGCGGAGCTACGGCCGCCTCGAACGGGCCACCCGATCCGCAAACCGAGGACGAACCCGCGGTGCCACCGCTGCCCCCGGGAGCGCCCGACGGGGTCGTGGGCGTGGCCCCGCACGCCACCATCATTTCGATTCGGCAATCGTCACGAGCCTTCGAGCCGGTCAACCCGCCGCCGGGAGATCCGAACTCCGACGAGAAGGTCAAGGCCGGAACGCTGAATTCGGTTGCGCGCGCGGTGGTTCACGCCGCCAACATGGGGGCCAAGGTGATCAATATCTCGGTGACCGCGTGCCTGCCCGCGGCGGCCCCCGCGGATCAACGAGCCCTCGGCGCAGCGCTGTGGTACGCGTCGACCGCGAAGGACGCGGTGATCGTGGCGGCTGCGGGCAACGACGGAGAAGCCGGCTGTAACAACAACCCGGCGTACGACCCGCTGGACCCGTCGGATCCGCGGGACTGGCATCAGGTCAAGATCGTCTCGGCGCCCTCGTGGTTTTCTGATTACGTACTGTCGGTGGGCGCCGTCGACGCCAGCGGTGCCCCGCTCGACAAGAGCATGTCGGGCCCCTGGGTCGGGGTGGCCGCGCCGGGAACCCACATCATGGGCCTGTCACCCCAAGGCGGCGGCCCGGTCAACGCCTACCCGCCGTCGCGACCGGGCGAGAAGAACATGCCGTTCTGGGGGACCAGTTTCTCGGCAGCCTACGTCAGCGGCGTCGCGGCGTTGGTCCGCGCGAAATTTCCCGATCTCAGCGCGCATCAGGTGATCAACCGGATCGTGCAGTCGGCGCACAATCCGCCTGCGGGCGTTGACAATAAGGTCGGATACGGCCTGGTGGACCCGGTCGCCGCCTTGACTTTCAACATCCCGCCGGGCGACCGGATGCCTCCCGGGGCGCAAAGCCGGGTCATCACTCCGGCCCCGCCGCCGCCACCGCCCGACCACCGGGCCCGCAACATCGCCATCGGATTCTTGGGGACCGTGGCCGCCGGTGTGCTCGTGTTCGCCATCGCGGCCCGGTTGCGGAGGGCCCGATGAGGCCCAACCTGTGCGGATTCACCCGAGGTAGCAATCGCCGGGTGCTCGGCGTGTGGGTCGTGTTCGTCCTCGCCTTCGCCGGCTGGCTGGTGGGCGGCTACATCGCTGCCGGCGTCGCAGTAGTTGTTGGAGTGGCGCTCGTCTTCGTGCGCTGGTGGGGCCAGCCGGCGTGGTCGTGGGCCGTGTTGTGGCGGCGCGGCCGGCGTCCGATCGACTGGGCGGCTCCGGTTACCGTGGCCAACAACCGATCCGGAGGCGGCATCCGCGTGCAGGACGGCGTGGCCGTGGTCGCTGTGCAGCTGTTGGGCAGGGGGCACCGAGCCACCACGGTGACCGGCTCTGTGACCGTCGAGACCGAAAACGTACTTGACATAGTCGAATTGGTGCCAATGCTGCACCAGGCCCTTGGCCTGCAGCTCGATTCGATCAGTGTCGTCACCATTGGCTCCCGGCACGGCACCATCGGGGACTTCCCCCGGGTGTATGACTCGGAGATCGGAACCCCTCCCTACGCGGGCCGGCGTGAGACGTGGCTGATCATTCGGCTGCGGGTGATCGACAACGCCCAAGCCCTGTTGTGGCGTACGACCGTTGGCGCGGCCGCTATTTCGGTTGCACAGCGCATCACCGGATTGTTGCGCTGCCAAGGGCTGCGCGCCAAGGTCGCCACCGCCACCGACCTTGTCGAGCTCGACCGCCGACTCGGGTGGGACGCGGTGTCGGGAACCGTGCAGAGATGGAAAGCCATACGCGGAGAAGCGGGTTGGACTAGCACGTATGCGTATCCGGCCGAGGCGATCACGTCGCGCAACCTCTCGCAGGCGTGGACGCTGCGCGCCGACGAGGTCATCCAGAACGTGACGGTTTTTCCGGACGCCAGATGCACCGCGACCATCACCGTGCGCACGCCGACGCCGGCGCCCACGCCACCCAGCGTGATTCTGCGCCGGCTCAACGGCGAGCAGGCAGCTGCGGCGGCCTTGAACATGTGCGGTCCGCGTCCGCACCTGCGCGGGTTGCGGCGCAGCCCGCTGCCGGCTCAGCTGGTCACCGAGATCGGCCCGTCGGGTGTCCTGATCGGCAAACTGAGCAACGGCGACCGGCTGCTGATGCCGGTTACCGACGCCGGTGAGCTGTCGCGCGTGTTCGTCGCCGCCGACGACCCGATCGCCAAGCGGATCGTGATCCGCACCGCCGGTGCCGGCGAGCGGGTGTGCGTGCACACCCGCGACATGTCCCGCTGGGTGAGCGTGCGCATGCCGGAGATCAGCGTCGTGAGCAGCCCGCGTCCCGCACCGCGGACCACGGTCAGCGTTGTCGAGTACGCGGCCCGACGGGGCGACAGCGTCGGCGCGCCCGAAGGCGGTATCGAGGCCGCGATCTCACCCACTCCGCGACCGGCGACCGTGATCACCGTCGCACCCGCTGGTGCCAGGCTTTCCAAAGTGCATCGCAACGGCTTTGAGGTGATCATCGAGCAGATCGGTCCGGCGGTGGTGAATGTCAGTGCGGCGGGAAAGAATTGGCTTGTCGAGATGGACATGTTCCGGGCCGAGAACCGCTACGTCAGCCTCGAGCCGGTAAGCATGTCGGTCGGCACGTAGCAGGTCAGTGACGCGAGTTAGAGGCACAGTGTGATGAGCGCACGTGACGGTTGCGGCGACAGCTCGGGTCGGCTGAGGGTGCCTGGCCGCAACCCCGGCGACCGTAAGCATGGTGCTCGAATTGGGGATTGTGATGGGTGACTTACAAACTGCCCGAAGGCATTTCGATCGTGCCATGGCGATAAAGAGCCGACAGGGCCGGGCTGCGGCGTTGTCCGAGTTCGCTGCCGCCACCGATGCCGACCCGTCGATGGCCGACGCATGGCTGGGGCGCATCGCTTGCGGCGACAGCGATCTGGCGTCGTTGCGAAAGCTGTATGCCACCAGCGAATGGCTGCACCGCGAGACCACCCGCATCGGGCAGATGCTGGCCGCGGAGATCCAACTGGGTCCGTATATCGGAATCACCGTCACCGACGCATCGCAGGTCGGGCTGGCGTTGGCGTCCGCGTTGACGATCGCCGGGGAGTACGCCGAGGCCGACAGGCTGCTGGCCAACCGTGAACTGCTGGATTCCTGGACCAACTACCAGTGGCACCAGCTGGCCCGCACGTTTTTGATGTACCGGACGCAACGCTGGCCGGACGTGCTGTTGGCCGCGGCCGACGAGTTGCCGGCGCAGGCCATCGTCATGTCGGCTGTGACGGCGTCCATTTGCGCATTGGCCGCTCATGCCGCCGCACACCTCGGGCAGGGCCGGGTTGCCCTGGACTGGCTGGACCGAGTCGACGTGATCGGGCACACCCAGGCGTCGTCGCGCTTCGACGCCGACGTGTTGACGGCGTCGATCGGCCCGGCCGACATTCCGCTGTTGGTCGCCGATCTGGCCTATGTGCGGGGGATGGTGCACCGGCAGCTGCGCGAGGAGGACAAGGCCCAGATCTGGCTGTCCAAGGCAACGATCAACGGGGTCCTGACCGAGGCCGCCAAAGAAGCGCTGGCCGACCCGAACCTGCACCTGGTCGTGACGGACGAACAGACCATCGCCAGCCGCACCGACCGATGGGACGCCTCGTCGGCCAAGAGCCGCGACGAACTCGATGACGATGCCGCCGCCGATCTGCGCGCCGAACTGTTGGCCGAGGGACGCAAGCTGCTCGCCAAACAGGTCGGACTGGCCGCCGTCAAGCAAGCGGTCGCGGCGCTGGAAGATCAACTCGAAGTGCGCATGATGCGCCTCGAGCACGGCCTGCCGGTAGAGGGACAGACGAACCACATGCTGCTGGTCGGTCCGCCCGGCACCGGCAAGACGACCACCGCCGAGGCGCTGGGCAAAATCTACGCCGGCATGGGGATCGTCCGCCACCCCGAGATTCGCGAGGTGCGCCGTTCCGACTTCTGCGGCCACTTCATCGGCGAATCGGGTCCCAAGACCAACGAGCTGATCGAAAAGTCGCTCGGGCGAATCATCTTCATGGACGAGTTCTATTCGCTGATCGAACGTCATCAGGACGGCACGCCCGACATGATCGGTATGGAGGCCGTCAACCAGCTCCTCGTGGCGTTGGAAGCGCACCGATTCGACTTCTGTTTCATCGGGGCGGGCTACGAAGATCAAGTGGACGCGTTCCTGACCGTGAACCCGGGTTTGGCCGGCCGGTTCAACCGCAAGCTGCGCTTCGAGTCCTACTCACCGGCAGAGATCGTCGAGATCGCGCACCGCTACGCCGCCCCGCGCGCGAGTCTGCTCGACGATGGCGCCCGCGCAACGTTTTTGGACGCGGCGACGACCATCCGCAACTACACCACTCCCGGCGGCCGTCACGGCATCGACGCCATGCAGAACGGTAGGTTCGCCCGCAACGTCGTCGAGCGTGCCGAGGGCTTTCGTGACACCAGGGTGGTGGCGCAAAAGCGTGCCGGTCAACCGGTGACGGTGGAGGACCTGCAGATCATCACCTCGGCCGACATCGAGGCCGCGGTGCGCAGCGTGTGTTCCGACAACCGCGACATGGCGGCCATCGTCTGGTGATGTCGGGTTTCAGGCCGGTTCGAAGCGGAAAACGGCTAACCGCCCCGCCAATGCTTCGAACTCGTCGGCCGTACCGTCGCGCACCATCCCCGAGCGTTTCGCGAAGGCCACCCCGACCGGGACCTCGGTAGAGAATGCCCGCAGCACCTGCCGTGCTTCGCCGGCGGAGAGTTCGACGATCCGGACCGACCGTGATCGCCGGCCCCGGCTCAGCGTGCCAATGCCGGCCGCCCGGGCATTCGCCGCCCAGTCGGCGCCGGGATAGCCCGCCACGACGTAGAGGCCGCCCCGAAAGTTGAAGGGCGTCATGGGGGTACGGCGAGGCTGACCCGACTTGCGGCCGGGCACGGTGAGCACCATCGCGGGCCCGGTCGGGATACCGAGCCGTTGGACCGCCATCATGAACTTGTTCATGGGCTTGAGGTAGCGCGGGGGGCGCGGATCGGTCATTTCAGACTCCTGCTTTCTCGTTGCTGAATATCTCTCGGTGTTCGGAAACCCACTGTGCGATGGGGATTGGTGGTCGGCCGAGGATCTTCTCCACGTCGTGGGTGACCAGGGCGGGGTTGTCGAGCGTCTCGGCCTGCATGGCAATGTAGGCGTCGGCGAATCCGGCGCTGAAGCCCAAACCGATGAATCGCTGCCGCACCGCGTCAGCGGGGATCTCGCGGTACTGCAGCGCCCGGCCCAGGACGTTGCCGATGACCTCGACCAGCTCGGAATTGGTGAATGCCTGCGGCCCCGTCAGCGGAATACGTTGTCCGACATAGTCTTCGGTGAGCAATGCGTGCGCCGCCACACTCGCGATGTCTGCCTCCACGATAGGTGCCGCCGATGCCGCGGCGTATGGCCCGGCGACCACGTCGCCGGCGCGAATCTGGGCGGACCACATACCGGCGAAGTTGGTCGCAAACACCGTGGGCCGCAGGCTCACCCACGCCAGACCGGAGTCGACCGCCAGGCGTTCGACCTCCCGGTTGCGATCCCCGCGGTACCGGGACGGCTGCCGGGTGACGTCGTCGTCGGCGTTGATCGCCGACAGCGCTACCAGCTTGGTGACGCCGGCGCGCCCACACTGGGCCACCACGCCTTCCAACTGCCCGCCCAGCGCCCGCGAGTTCAGGAATACCGCGGAGGCGCCCGCTAGCGCGTCGACGGCCGAACCGAACACCTCCACCTCCGAGGGGAACCCGGCCGGCGCGGGTTGTCGGGTTACCGCTCGCACGTGGGCTCCCGCGGCGAGCAGTTCGGTGACGAGTGGCCGTCCAACATTGCCGGTGGCCCCGGTGACGACGATGGTCATGAGATGGTTCCTTCCGTGAACTTCTTGCACTGCTGAGACGACGGGGCAAAAGGTGGAAAAGTTACACCGGAGAACCCGTAACTTTTTGCCCGAGCGGATCGTCGAAGAGTCATGAACCCGTCGCAGTCAGCCGGCGGCCAGGTCAGCGAGGCCTGGCGTCGCCACCACCCTTACCTGGTCAACCTCGCCTATCAGATGCTGGGCGACGTCGGCGAGGCGGAAGACATTGCGCAAGAGGCCTTTCTGCGATTCTCACGCGCCGACGTCAGCGAGATCCAGGACGCCCGCGGCTGGCTGACCGTGGTGGCGAGCCGCCTATGCCTGGACCAGGTGCGGTCGGCCCGCGCCCGTTACGAGCGCCCGGGCGACGTCGCGGAGCAACCGGCACCGGGTCGCTTGGACCCGGCCGACCGGGTCACCCTCGACGACGAGATCCGCACCGCCCTGCTGGAAGTCCTGCGCAGGCTCAGCCCCGGTGAACGGGTCGCCTTCGTGCTGCACGACGTGTTCGGTGTCCCGTTCGAATCGATCTCACAAACCGTGGGCCGCCCGGTCGGCACCTGCCGTCAGCTGGCACGCAGAGCCCGCACCAAAATTCATGCGGCACAACCGAAAATGAGTGACGTCGCATCGGCCGAGCACCAGTTGGTCACCGAGAAGTTCATCACCGCATGCGCCAACGGCGACCTCGAGGCGCTGGCCGCCGTCCTGGATCCGACGGTGTGGGGCGTGGGCACGATCCTCGCCGACCCGGCGCCACCACCCCAGATCAACCACGGCCCAGATGCGGTGGCCACCAACCTGTTGCGCTACCTGTGGCCGGACGTGACCCTGGTCGGCGGTCCGGTCGGGGGGCCGGTGCTGCTGGCCTTCAGCGACCGCCGCCTGTTCGCCGTCATCGTGCTGACGATCCGCGGAACCCGAGTGATGAAGATCGAGGCGATCGCCGACCCGTCGGCGCGAGCTTAGCTCTGCGTGTCCGCGGGTCGCTGGTTCCCGACACCGTTGGAACGCGCAGCAAAGTAGCCCGCGATGGTCGCGGTGATTTCGAGGAATTTGCGCCGAGTGGCCGGGGCCATCTCGTGGCTCACGTCGATGACGCCGCCGGGCCGCAGGTGGGCGTCGAAAGGCACTTCGATCACCGGCCGGCCGTGATCGGTGAACTCGCGAGCGAGCAATGCGCGGGTGCGTTTGTCGGCGTGTCCGTCGGAGTCGTTGAGCACCACGATGGTGTGCCGCAACAGCGTGACGAGGCCCTGATCCGCCAGCCACTCCATGGTCCGCGCGGCGGCCGATGCGCCGTCGGCCCAGGGCGAGGACACCACGATCAGCGCATCCAGGTCGAGCAGGACTTCCTGGGTGAGCGGCGCGTCCATCGTCGAACCGCAGTCGATGACCGAGATCGTGAAGTGGCGGTCCAATCGCAGCGCGGCCTCCCGGTAGATCGCCGGATCGAGCACTCGGCGCGGGCCCGACGCCGGTTCACCGGCGAGCACATGAAGACCCGCGGGATTGCGGCCCAGCCGCGCCACCACATCGTCGAAGGACCGTAGGTTCTTGTCGGCGGTGAGCTCCCAGAACGAGCCCGTGGACGCCGGATCGATCCGGCTGCTGAGCCGGCCGAAGGCGGTGTCGGCGTCGATCGCCACGACGTGGTCTTGCCTGCGGAGTGCGGCGAACAGCGAGCCGACGCTGGCGGCGACCGAGGTCTTGCCCACGCCGCCCTTGCCCAGCACGCCGACCTTGTGGTTGCCGTACAGGCGGGTCCGGATGGCCGCTTCGAACTGAGCTTCCTGCTGCTGAACCGGCGACGGGCCCAGGCTGATCAGGCCGAAGGTGATCAGCCGCAAGACGCGGCGCCAGCCGCGGTCGGGCGGCTCACCCGCCTTGGCCGGCTCCGGTGCAAGCCCGGTCTGGGGCGGCGGCGGTGGCGCCGCGGCGGGAGCGGATTGGGCCGGCTGCCGGGGTGGCATCGCGGGCGGCAGCCACCCGTGCGGCTGCGCAGGACGCGGCGCGGCGGGCCGCTGCGTGACGGGAGGGGCGGCGGCCCGGGCGTCATTGCGGGTGGGCTGAGCCTGTCGCGGGGAGGGGCCGGGGGGACGTGCCGACGGGGTGTCAGGCCGCTCGGGCTGCAGACGGTCCCGCAGGAATTCGTCGCGCTCGTTCATGGGCTCCTCGGATTGCCAGGCGTCGATCGTCGTGCCGGTGGCCCGGCGGCGGCGAGCGTGTCACGTGATAAGCGCCACGATCCAACCTGCGACGCCGGGTGTGACCGATACCCGTCCAGTATCTCCTGCCGCGCCCCACGTGCGAACCTGCAAACTCAGACGCGCCGGCTACCTCAGCCCCCGGGGGTCGCAGCTGGGCTCTGAACACGCTCATTGCGCCTCAGCGACGTCGCGTGTGCTGGCGGCGCGCGCTCCTCAGCAAACTCGAGGCGGTGCACTGCGACGGCGCGGGTCCGTCACGGATCGGCGCAGCTATGGGAACAATTCGGCGCGCTGGGCAGGGGGTTGGCCGAATCGCCGTTGGACGGCAGCGGAGAAATTTACGACGCTGCCCGGTGGCGGCTAGACTTGTCGAAGTTGGCATGTCAGGCGGGTATTGTCATATCGTTTTACGACTTGTCGAGACCGGTTCCAGGCCACCGTTCAGAGCTGCACGGACGTCCCTAACAGGAGCATC
>DASTKA010000431.1:0-4402 GCA_035716165.1 Mycobacterium sp.
GCAGGATGTCTTGCCGAGGTCGACGGCGAGGATCATCGCAGCTTCTGTGCGAATTCGATGATGTTGCCGTCCGGGTCGGCGATATGCAGCGTCCTCTCGCGCCATGGTCGATCGACCGGTCCGCTGAGGATCTCGGCGCCGAGCCCTCGCAACCGTTCCGCCTCCGCATCTACGTCGTCGATCAGGAAGCCGATCTCACCGCAGGGCGCGTTGCCGGCTTCGCGACCAATGAGCTCCGGCAGCTTCGAGCGTTCGAAGAGCGAGAACTTCGTGTTCTCCATGTCGAACTCGACATAGCCGTCGCCCTCGATCCGCACCCGGAGCCCGATCACGTCGCGGTAGAACGCCACCGACCGGCTGAGCGAATCGACGTATTGAATGACGTAGTCCAATCGCGGCATGCAATGCACCGTATCGGTTTCCGCCGTGAGCCCGAGGCGGTTCAGCGACCGGTGAATGTCGGAGCGCGGCGCTGGGCCGCCGCCGTCACGCCCTCGCGGAAGTCGGCGGTCGCCGAAAGGCGCGTTTGTTCCTCGAGCTCGTGGGCGGTGGCGGCTGCGACGGCCTCGGCGAGTCCGGTGCGCATCGTGGCACGGATGCTCGTGAGCGCCAGGGGAGCCGAGGCGGCGATACGCTCGGCGAACCGAAGCGCCGTCGGGCGCACATCGCCGTCAGCGGCTAACTCATCGAAAAGCCCTGTTGCGTAGCCGATTTCACCACCCAAGCGCTCACCGGTGAGCATCCACTCGAGCGCTTTTTGCTGGCCGACGACGCGGGGCAACGTGGCGGTGATGCCGAAGCCGGGATGAAAACCGAGCCGGCTGAAGTTGGCCGCAAATTTCGAGGAGGGTGCCGCCACTCGGAAGTCTGCGCTGAGGGCAAGCCCGAGCCCGCCGCCGATCGCGGCGCCCTGCACCGCCGCGACAACCGGCTTGCGGGCGCGGAACAACCGGATGGCCTGGGCGTAGAGCTCGCCCGGCGACGAGCGATTCTCGGCGGGCTGGGAGAAGTCGGCGCCCGCGCAGAAGTGTTTTCCCTCCGCGCACAAAACGATCGCACGGCACTCGATGTCGTCGTCCAGTTGCTCGTAAGCGTCGGCGACGCGCTCGATCAAGGCGGTGTCGAAGTAGTTGTTCGGTGGGCGATGGATCTCCACCATGGCCACGTGCCCGGCGCTTTCGACGGTGACATCGACCGTGGTCATAGCTGTTCCAACAGTTCTCGCACGGCGGCATTGAAGATCTCGGGCTGATCCATGTTCGCCGCGTGCCCGGCATTGTCGATGACAAGCTTGCGGGAATTGGAAATCTTGCGGTGCATGTAGTCGGCCGGCGCCAGGAAGTCGGTGTCTTGCGCGCCGACGACCACCAACGTGGGCACCGTGATGCTGTCGAGCGACGTGATCACCCGAGCGTCCTTTTGCGACATCACACCGCGGGCAGCGCGAGGCAGCCCCTCGGGATGCGCATGCGATGCCTGAGCGACTTCCGCCGAGACGTCGGCGCGCCCTTCGCCCCGCTCGAGTTCTCGCGCGCGTCGTTCCACCCACGCGTTCCACTTGTCGCGCGCTTCGTCGTTGCGATAGCCCGGCCCGGTGTCGACCAGCACCAGCGCGGCCACGCGCTGCGGATGGACGAGGTGGAACGCCAGGGATAGGTAGCCGCCCAACGACATTCCGCCCAGTACGGCGCGCTCCGCACCCGCGGCATCGAGAATGGCCGCCATGTCGGCGACGCTGATCTGCTCGGTGTAGCGCTCCATGTCGTCGGGCGCGTCGCTGCTGCCATGGCCGCGCTGGTCCCAGACGATCACCGGCCGATCGACGCTCAGGGCATCGATGTTGGGGTTCCACATACCCGCGGTGGCGCCGAAACCGTGTGTGAGCAAAAGCGGTAGGCCCGGCGCCTCCGGGTTGTGCACCTGATAGGCCAGCGTGACCCCGTCTGGGCGCTGCAGCCGGTTCACGACACCACCTCCGATCCTGACTGGATGGCTGGGTACAGGGCGTCGGCGCCGCGGGCGACCAGGGCCGCGCCGAGTCGGTCCGCCCAGCGGTGATGCCCGCCGGCCTCGTCTCGCCATGCCCAGAGTCGACGGGTCAGATAATGCAACGGATACTCCTTCGTCATACCGATTGCGCCATGCGTCTGGTGGGCGGCCGCCGTCACCAATTGCGCCGCCCGGTCGGCAAGCATTTTGGCGCAGGCGATTTCGAAGCCGCCCCGGCCGAGTTCGACCGCTTCGACCGCACCGTCGACGGCCGACGCGAGTACCGCGGCCTGCTGGTGGATGGTCACCAAATGGGCTTGGACGGCCTGGAAACGACCGATGGGGCGCCCGAATTGCTCACGTTCGCCGCTGTAGCGCAGTGTCATCGCCGCGACGGCACTTACCGCGCCGGTCATCAGCGCGGCACGCCCCAGCGCGGTGCGCTCCCACAACGATTGTTCGGTAACCCCGTCCGACGCGTCGGCGCCTGCGGTCACCGGAACCCCGTCGAAAACCACTGTGTCACGGGGCTCTTCGGCGAGGTTGACCCCGCGGCTGACGGCCGGTCCTCCTGATGCGGTGGCCGGTCCGGGCGAGAGCACCACGGCGCCGTCGACGAGTCCGATGACATGCTCGGCGCGGTGGCCCCACGGTACCGCCGGCACAGTGCCGAACAGGCGGTCACCGTCGAGACGGAGCGTCGCAGCGGGCGGCAGTACCGTGCGAACGCCCTTGGGCAGCGCGATACCTGCAGACGCCAACAGCCACCCGCCGACAAGTCCGGCTTCGGCCAGGGGCACCGGCGCCGCGTGCGCTCCCGCGGCGCGGAGCAATTGGACCGCGTCGGCGACGCCGCCCCCGGCTCCGCCCAGCGCCTCGGAAACGGGGACGTCGCTGAATCCGTTCTGCTGCAAAGCGTTCCACAGTTGTGGCGCCCAGCCGCTAGCACCGGCTTCGGCTACGTCCTCCCAACGGCTGTGCGCGGCAAAGAGTTTGTCGGCAGCGCTGTACAGCTCGTTGTCGCTCATGACAATCCTTTGGCGGCGACCGAACGCAGCACCTCGGTGGTGCCGCCCCGAATGGTGAATGACGGCGCATCCAGCGCGGCGCGACGCAACAACCGTTCGAACAGTGACGGCTCCAGGCCGCATATGAGCTCCCGGTCCAGCAACTCCCGCAGCGCGCGCACGACGTCTTGTTCGAACCGGGTGCCCATCTCCTTGATGAGCGCCGCCTCGGCCGCGGGGGTGTCGCCGGCGTCGATCGCCCTGGCGACGGTCAGCGAGAGCCGGCGCAGCACCCAGTATTGGGCCGCCAGCTCGCCGATCAGCCGGCTCCCTTCGCGACCGGCCGCCAGGCCCGGGTGTTCGCGGATGAACTCCTGCACCACCAGGAAGGTCGAGATCCAGCGATCGGGGCCGCTGCGCTCAAAGGCCAACTCGTCGGCGTTCTGTGCCCAGCCCTGCCCGATTTCACCGATCACCATCTCATCGGAAACCAGCACCCCGTCCAGGAGTACCTCGGCGAAGTGGTCGGTGCTGCCATTCAGGAAGGGGATCGGCTTGACCGTCACGCCGGGGCTGCGCATGTCGATCAGGAACCGGCTCAGGCCGCTATGGCGTTCGCCCTCCCCGGTTCGGCACAGCGCGATCATGAAGTCGGCGCGCATCGCGTTGCTCGTCCAAATCTTGACGCCCGAGACTCGCCAGCCATCCCCGTCGCGCGCACCCTTCGTGCGGACCGACGCGAGGTCGCTGCCGGCGTCGGGCTCACTCATGCCGATGCAAAAACACAACTCGCCGCGGCAGATTCGCGGCAACAGCCATTGCTTCTGTTCCTCGGTGCCGTAACGCAGCAGCACCTGGGCGATCTGTCGGTCGGCCACCCAGTGATGCCCAACGGGCGCGCCCCAGCGCAGCAGTTCTTCGACGACGAGAAAGCGGTCGACCGCGGTCGCGTCGTGACCGCCGTAGCGGGCCGGGACCGCCATGCCGATCCAGCCACGCTCGGCCAATGCGGCGGAGAACCGCGGGTTCACGTCGGCGCTCATGCCGAGGCCGGGTTCGAACGTGCCCCAGGGCAGCGTCTCGGCCAGGAATTCGCGTACCTGCTCCCGCAATTCCAGCTCCGCGGCGGTGAGTGCGCCAGGCGACGTGAGCATACTTGGCAGGCTATCCACCCACTGTCAAGCGGGGAAAGGTATTGCCTTGCAGGCGTAAGGTTCGACCATGAACGTCGCGGGCAGCGCGCCGGACATCCACTACGCCAAGAGCAGCGGCCTGAACATCGCGTACTCGGTGACGGGAGAGGGACCCGACCTCGTCGTCGCGCCCGGCTTCATCTCGCACCAAGACATCATGTGGGAGGAGCCATCGGTCGTCCACTTCTATTCGCGGCTCGCGTCTTTTCGTCG
>DASTKA010000432.1:0-2605 GCA_035716165.1 Mycobacterium sp.
TTCTTGTCCGGTTGCAGCGAAACATCGCTGACCGTGCCCACCCGGATCCCGGCGACCCGCACCGACTGCCCCGGCTTCAGGCGAGACACGTCGGTGAACACCGCGGTATACCCGGTCGTCGAACCCGTCCGGTACTGGCCGAAGATGAAGAACAGGAAGGCGGTCAGCATCGCCATCACGACCACAAAAATCGTGAACTTGATCAGCGTGGCGCGTGTCCTCATCCGGGCATCCCGACCTGAGCGGAGTTGCGTGGCGGGCCGGGGATCGGCCCATACAACAGTTGTTTGAGGAGATCAGAGTTGATCAGCAGCTGCGGATTCCCGTACTGGACCGGGTTGGCGCCTATATCGGTGATGAATTGCGGCGGATTCGAACCGAACGGCAGGTTCGGCAGACCCATGCACTTCGGGCCGCCGGTCGCCGCAACCTTGGGCAGGTTCGTCGGATACCGATACCGTTCGCCGCCCCATGTGAGGCTCGCCGAGATGTTGATGCTCGGTTCCAACAGCGGCGGGGCGTGTGCGATGTGGATCAGACCGCCGAAACCGCAGGTGAACACCTCGTGATACACGTTGGTCAGGTCGGTGGTGGGCACCAGCAGATGTAGCACATTCGTCAGGGCTTCCCGGTTTTGCGACAAGACGTCGTTGCCGATGTCGGCCAGTCCGATCGCGCTGATCAACAACGCATCCAGATTGCGCTGCTCATCGACGAGCGTCTTGCTGATCCGGGTCGCGTTGGCCGCGGTCCTCAACAGGTCGGGTGCCGCGTCGGCGTAGGCGCTGGACACCGCCGGCAAGGCCGCGAGGTCATGACTCAATGCGGGAAGGCTCGGCTCATATTTGGCCAGAAACGAATCCAGGTCGCTCAGCGACTGGCCGAGCTGTGGCCCCCGGCCGCTGAACGCTTTTGCCAGCGCGCCCAGCGACTCGTTGAGCTTCGGCGGGTCGATGTGGGACAGAACCGACACCAATTGCTGGAACACCGTGTTGATTTCGACCATGACGTGCTGGCCCTGCAGCGTCTGGCCGCCGTGTAACCGCTGCGCCGAAGGTTGGGCGGGCTCTACCAGCTCGACGGACTTCGCGCCGAACACCGTCGATGACGCGATGTTGACCAGGACGTTGCTGGGGATGAAGTGCAACTGGGACGGGTCCATCGCCAAGTGAATGGCCGCTTGGCCGTTGGGCAGCGACTGGATCGAGGCGACCTTGCCCACCTGCACGCCGCGCATCTTGACCTTGGCGTCCTTGTTCATGACCAGGCCGGCTCGCTGCGAGATCACGGTCACCGGCACGGTTGGCGTGAAGGAGCCCTGAAACAGACCCACCGCCACGGCGAAAATCACGCAAATGATGGCGACGGTGATCAGACCGAGCAGCGGCGGCAGGTAATTTCGTCCGGCCGGTGGGCGCGCATGGCCGGTGCGCGCGGGTCGGCCGGCGACCGCCCCGCGACCCGCTGGCACACTCTGCGTCACTGCCGTTCCACCTCCTTGTTAACCGGACAGGTTGAAGTTGCCGTTGGTGCCGTAAATGGACAGCGAGACCAACAGCGTCACCGACACCACGACGATCAGCGAGGTCCGCACCGCGTTGCCGGTCGCGTTGCCTACACCGGCCGGCCCACCCGAGGCGAAATAGCCGTAGTAGGTGTGGATCAACAGGATGGTGAGCGCCATCAGGATGGCCTGTAGGAACGACCACAACAGGTCGATCGGATTCAGGAACGTGTTGAAGTAGTGCTGGTATAGACCCTGCGACTGTCCGAGCAAGAACGTGGTCGTGAATTGACTTGCCAGGAACGACAGGATGACGGCGATGGCGTACAACGGCGTGATAGCCAGCATTCCCGCGAGGATCCTGGTGCTCACCAAGTAGGCGACCGGCCGGATGGCCATGCTTTCCAAGGCATCGACTTCTTCGTTGATCCGCATGGCGCCCAGCTGAGCGGTCACCCCGGCGCCAAAGGTGGCCGCCAGACCGATGCCGGCGACCACGGGTGCCGCGATGCGCACGTTGATGAACGCGGACAAAAAGCCCGTCAGCGCCTCGATGCCGATATTGCCCAGCGAGGTGTAACCCTGAATGGCCAGGGTGCCGCCCGCCGCCAGCGTCAAGAAGCCGACGATCACGACGGTTCCGCCGATCATGGCCAACGTGCCCGCGCCCATGCTGATCTCCGCGACCAGTCGAACGACTTCCCGCGTGTAGCGAGTCGCGGCGAAGGGCACCCCGGCGAGCGCTTTCCCGTAGAACAGGGTGTGGTCACCGATCCGCCCGAAGAAGGCGACCGGCCTCTCGAGTTGGCGAGTTAATCGCGGATACGCGGCCCTCAGCGCCATAGTTGCCCTACTTCGCCGTCATCTTGATGCCGATCGCGGTGACCACCACGTTGACGACGAACAGGGACATGAAGGCATAAACCACGGTTTCGTTCACCGCGTTGCCAACGGCCTTGGCGCCGCCGCCCGTGATCGACAGGCCCCGATAGCAGGCGACCAAACCGGCGATGAGGCCGAAAAGCGCTGCCTTGACGCAGGAAATAACGACCTCGGGCACGCCGGTGAGCAACGTGATGCCCGCGGCGAACGCGCCGGGAT
>DASTKA010000433.1:0-2916 GCA_035716165.1 Mycobacterium sp.
GATATCAGGACTTCGCGGGGTCGTGGCCCCAGTTCATCAAGGAGTACCGCCACGGGCTCTCGCCTATGTCGCCGTGGGGGCGTTGCGCCAGGTGGCGCTTGGCGTAGCCGACAACCTTTCGCATGTGCGCATAATCGGCATTGGTGAGGTCGGCACGTTTGGCCTTGAGTATCCCGACGATGCGACGGCCACTGGCGTGGCCGGTCGCCTCGCCACCTCCCCGCTTCTGGCCGACGCTCTTGGATTCCTCGGTGCCAAGCCAGCGTTCCAGCTCGCGCGCGGTCATGTTGACGGTGTCGTGGAAGCGATCCCAAGTGGTTTTCTGGTCATCGGTCGTGGGAAAACCTCGTGAATTGCCTTGACGTGCATTACCTTACGCGGCGCAGCGCGTCTGGCTTGTGCACCGCGTCGGCGCCCGTCTTGTCGCTGCGAACCTTGTACTGCGGCTCGTCTTTCGACGCCCGCACCGTGCGACCGGCCGCCTCGGTGTCGGAGGTGATCCTGCCCTCGACCGTGCCCCGTACCGTCGTGCCGTGGCTTTGCCACTCGACCTTGTCGCCCTTGTTGAATTGATTGTCGCTCATGAGGATTCACCTTTCGCCGACCCATCGTCGGGAGATGCGGTGTGGGCCGGGTGGCCTTGGGTGCGCCGACGCTCTTTCAGTGCCATCTCGTAGCGGTGGCGATGACCATCGGTGAGCCGGCTCCGCACCAGCCGTTCGGTCTCTTTGAAGCAGCGGTAATAGCCGTCGTCATAGTCCTCGATGACCTGAAAGCTCCACCGGCCCGGTAGGACGTTGCGTCCGATCAGCTCGCGGCTGATGTGTTGCGCCAGATCGGCGCGGCCGATCTCGTGCAGTCGCGAAACCGCCTCGTCGAGTTGCAGGTCCGCGTGGCCGGTGAGTTGATGGAAGGAGTACAGGTGTCCACGGGCCCGCTCGATGGTCTCCAGCGCCTCGGTCACTTTTCCTACGGCCTGCGCCACGCCCTCGATGTCGCCACCGGCGCCGTCGCTCATATTTCCTCCCCCATGTTGTCCTGAGCATTCCCGCCGCACGGGGACCCGAATCGTCGATATCCCGTATTCGTGATTCATGTACTGAATAGTTAAGTCGCTGGTGCAAACGAGCCCGCTGACCGCGCGGTACGGTTTGAACCACCTTCCCTCGGGTATGTGCCTGGCGATGACTTTGATCGAGACCTCGCGGCGCCTGGGGCGCGCCGAGCGCAAAGTGCTGCGCCTGCAACGGCGTTTGTGGCTCGCGCAGTTGGCCATGTGGCCCACCGTGATCGTGTTGGCGGCGGGGCTGCTGGCGGCGGTGGTGTGGGTGCTGCGGCGGCGGTCGGCCGGCCGTGGGCGCGAGCCTGCTTCCGTGTCGATCGATCCGGCAGGCCAACCCGCCTCATGAGGCGGCGGCGGGTCCGGACGTACCGCGCAACACGGGATCAGCCGAGCCGCGAGCGGAGCTGGTAACGGCGCTCGGCGTAGGCGAGGTCGTCGCGCCAGAGTTTGGTGGCCGCATAGCGCATGAAGGGTGTGACCAACGGCGCCACCCGGGCGGCGCGCGCAAAACCGGGCCGGTCCGAATGCGCGATGGTGGCTTCCAGGACGGCGGTGCGCGGGCGGCCATCGGGACCCGAACCCATTGGCGTCGCGTGGGTCTCGACGACGCTGCCGGTGCCCTCTCCGTCCACGATGCGCATCACGATGGTGCGTGCCTCCGGACAACTGAACTCCGCGACGACGGGCACCCCCAGCCGTCCCATCCGGAAAGTCACCGCCACCAGGAATCGGTCGACCTGTTCGGTGGGCGTCGTGAGCACGTCGAGCCGGGTGAACGAGTAGGGGTGATACCACGCGCCGTGCCACGGATCGAGGCGGTTGGCGACGATGTCGCTCGGCTCGCACACGCCTTCCAGGCGGGCGACCGCGCTCAGGGTGTCACCGGTCGGCCGCTGCGGGATCACCGGCCGATCCAGCGGCTCCTCCTTGCCCGCCGCGTCGAGGCGCACCCAGGCCAGCACGCCGTCGTCGTGACTGGGCAACGGGCTCCAGCCGAATTCGCGGTTGTGTCCGTCCAGTGCCAGCCCGTGCCAGCGGCAGATCAGCGTTCCCTGGTGCACGGTGCCGGTGGCAAGGTCGGCCCCCAAATGGGGGCAACTGCGGGGCCCTACGCATAGCCGGCCCCGCTCGTCGCGCCAGGCGACGATCTCGACACCCGCGACGCGCGTGCCGAAGGGTCGCCCGCCGGGCACCCGGTCGCTGGCGGCGAACGCGTACCAGTTGCCCGTGGGTCGGCGCTGGGAGCGCTGCAGCGCGGCCTCGATGATGGCGGGTTGTGCGTCGCGATACGTCGGGCGTTGACCGGCCCACGACATACGCGGGATCACCTGAAGCGGCCACCCTTTGGCACTGGTGGCGGACAAGCGTTGCTGTAGCTGTGCACGGAGGTTCATGGTCGGGTGGCTCTTTCGCGGGCGGCAAGCCATCGCAGCAGTGGTGACCGGCCTTGGGTGGGCACCGTGGCCAACGGGTGTCCGGCTAATCCCCATCGTTGCAGAAGCTGATTGGCGGCGCACCAGCCGGTGGTGGCGGCCCGTTCCATGAGCGCCACCGGCAGGTCGACGCGGATGGCGTCGCCGGCCAGCAACAAGCCGGGCGTGGGCGTGCGGATTTCGGGGCGGCAGCCATAGGAACCGGGCGGAAACAGCGGGCAGTCGTTGCGATGCAGTAGCTTCTCGTGGACGACCTGTGCCGCAGCGGTTTCCGGATAAACCCTGTGCAATTGGCGTAGCGCGGCCGCGCGGGACGGCGCGGAAGCCAATGCGTACGAATGCAGTTCGACGACGGAACCGTGATGCGCGCCGGCCCACTCGCGGGCTTCGCGTTCGTAGCGCTCCAGCACGCTGATGTTG
>DASTKA010000434.1:0-3870 GCA_035716165.1 Mycobacterium sp.
CCGCAGGCCTTCGCAGAATCCGCCCACGACGCCATGACCGAGGGGATGGCGGTCAGCCTCGTCGCGCCGATCCGCGAGGGCGGCGCCACGGCGCGGATGTTCGTGCTGAGCCGCACGCCCGGCATGTTCACCACCGCGCACGGCGTGTTGGTCGCCGAGCTCGCGCGGACGGTCGCCGCGTTCGTCCCTCGGGAGTCACCATGCCGAAACACGGGGCACCACCACGCGGTCTGATGCGCGGTGCTCATCAGTGTCGCGGCCAGTGGCATTGGACGGCTTTCCAAATAGTGCCGACACTCCATTAAAGGCCAACTGAGACACTTCGCGGATGGGGTGCAAATTGTCCGAGACAGCCGAGGAAACCATTGAAATACCGCAGCCCGAACCGGGCCTGACGCCGGAAGAACTGGTGCGCCGGGCACGCGATCTCCAGCCATGGCTTCGTGAGCGGCAGGACCAGACCGAACTGCTGAACGGCATCATCGATGACACGCACAAGGCGTTCCTGGAGGCCGGCTTCTACCGCACTCTCCAGCCGCGTCGCTTCGGTGGCTACGAATTCAGCCTGCGAACCTTCTCGCAGATGGTCACCGAGGTGGCCCGGGGCTGCCCGTCCAGTGGCTGGAACCTGTGCCTGGCCACCTCCCACAGCCTGGTGGTCGCCGGACGCTTCCCGGAACGGACACAGCGCGAGGTCTTCGGTCCCACCGGCGACTTCCGGGCCCCACTGCCGGTCGCCCCGACCGGCACCGCGGCCAAGACGCCCGAGGGATACTTGGTCAACGGCCGCTGGGACTACGCCTCCGGAATCAACGTCTCCACGCATTTCCTGGGAGGCGTGCTCATCGACGACGGACAGGGCGGCCCGCCGCGCCCGGGCATGGTGCTCGTCCCCGACGGCTGGAAGATGCTCGACAACTGGGGAGAGATCCTGGGCTTCCGCGGCAGCGGCTCCAACAGCGTCGTCGTCGAGAACGTACTCGTACCCCACGGGTATGTGGCGGAGAGCAACGTACTGGCCGACGTCGCCGGCGGACCGGGTACGCGCCTGAACGGCAACCCGATGTACGCAGGCTGGCTGATGTCGTTCTTCAACATTCAGCTCTGCTCGATCGTCTCGGGCCTCGCCTGGGCCGCGGTCGACGAGTACAAACGGATCATCACCACCAAGAACGGCCATCTACCGCCGTTCAGGTCGCGCAGCCTCGACCCGGAACACCAGCGCAACCTCGGCCTGGCGATGGGCCTGGCCGACGCCGCCCAGCGGATCACCCTGTCGGTCGCCGACGACTACACCGCGTACGCAGCCCGCGGCGCGGCTGGCGGCGAACCCTTCTCCGAACTGGACGACCAGGCCCTTTCCGTCACCGCCCGGCAGGCCGGACAGCTCGCGTGCCAGGCCGTGGAGATGCTAGCCGCGGCCGGCGGCTCCAGCACGCTGGCGAACGGCGAGCGCTTGCAGCGCTACCTGCGCGACAGCGTCACGTACAAGTCTCACATCAACGCGCAGCACGGGTGGTGGGCGGCGATCTACGGACGCTCCGTGGTCGGCGTCCAGGCCCCCTCATGAACCACCCGGCGCCGGCCGCCGCGCTGGACAGCAACCGTCCGGGCGACCCCGCCTGGTTCAGGCACGTGCTCGGCCACTACCCGACCGGCGTCACGGTCGCCACCGCGATGACGTCCGGCAACGCTCCGGTGGGCATGGTCATCGGGTCGTTCACCTCGGTGTCCCTGGACCCTCCGCTCGTCGCGTTCCTGCCCGGCCGTTCCTCCACCACCTGGCCCCAGATCATGGCCAGTGGCGCCTTCTGCGTGAACGTGCTGAGCGCCGGCCAGGAGGGACTGTGCCGCGACTTCAGCGCCAAGGCACCGGAACGATTCGAACGCCACCGGTGGCGCGGCGCGCCCTCGGGCAGCCCCATCCTGGCGGGCGCCCTCGCCTGGATCGACTGCGACATCGCCGACGTCCGGATAACCGGCGACCACTACCTCGTCCTCGGTCGCGTCCGGGAACTGGGGACGGAGAAGACCACCGCCGCGCCCCTGGTCTTCTTCCAAGGACGGCTCAGTCCGCTTCCGCCCCACCGCGATCATGACGCCTCAGCCGCCTATCAATGGCCCGACTGGCAGTGATCGCGCCCGATGGCGGGGACTGAGGTTCGGGAAGGGCCGCCGACCCACGGCCTGTACGAAAGGAGTCCCCCGAATCATGCGCAACCAGGGGCTGGGATCGTGGCCCGTGCGGCGGGCCCGGATGACGCCGGATCACCCGGCAGTGGTGCATGAGGACGGCTCCCTGACCTATGAGGAGTTGGCCGGGCGGGTCGCCCGGCTGGCGCACGCGCTGCGCTCTCTGGGCGTGGGGCACGGTGACCGGGTCGCCTACCTAGGACTGAACCATCCGTCCCTGGCTGAGACGCTGTTCGCCGCAGGCGCGCTGGGCGCGGTTTTCGTCCCGCTCAACACCCGGCTCGCACCACCGGAACTGGCCTACATCCTGCGCGACTGCGAGGCACGCGTCCTGGTGTTCGGCACCGAGCACACCGACGTGGTGGAGGTCCTGCGCGACGACGTCACGGTTGCCGACTGCATCGCGGTCGGCAGTCCGGTCAGGGAGCGCTGCCGGTCGTACGGGGAACTGCTGGCGGGCGCGTCGGCCGACCCGCTGGACGAGGCGGTGGAGATCGAGGAGGTGTGCATGATCCAGTACACCTCCGGCACCAGCGGCCACCCCAAGGGCGTCATGCTCACCCACGCCAACATCACCTGGAACTGCTTCAACACCCTCCTGGACGTGGACATCACCACCGACGAGGTGGCCTTGGTCGCCGCGCCGATGTTCCACACCGCCGCACTCAACGCCGTGTTCCTGCCCACCTTCATCAAAGGCGCCACCAGCGTGCTGATGAGCGCCTTCCACCCCGACCGGGTGTTCGAGGTGATCGCCGAACACAAGGTCACGCGAATGTTCGGGGTGCCCGCGATGTTCCAGGCCATAGCGAACTCACCACGCTGGGCCGACGCCGACCTGTCCTCGGTACGGACCTTGATATGCGGCGCCGCGCCGGTGCCCCACGCGCTGATCCGCACCTACCAGGACCGTGGCCTGACCTTCCTGCAGGGCTACGGCCTGACCGAGACCGCCCCCGGCGCGCTGGTGCTGCGCGCCAAGGAGAGCACCGTCAAAATCGGCTCGGCCGGCACGCCCTGCTTCTTCACCGACGTGCGCGTGGTGCACCCTGACCTGACCGACGTCGCCCCTGGCGAGGTCGGTGAGGTCATCATCCAGGGCCCCAACGTGATGACCGGCTACTGGCAGCGCCCCGACGCCACCCGGGCGGCCTTCTACGACGGCGGCTGGTTCCGCTCCGGGGATGCGGCCACCGTCGACCTCGACGGCTATGTCACCATCGTCGACCGGTTCAAGGACATGTACATCTCTGGCGGCGAGAACGTCTATCCCGCCGAGGTCGAACAGGTCATCTACCAGCACCCCGCGGTCGCCGACTGCGCGGTGATCGGCGTGCCCGACCGACGCTGGGGCGAGGTGGGCCACGCCGTGGTCGTGCCACGCGAGGGCGCCACCGTCACCGCCGACGACATCCTGGCCTTCCTCACCGGCCGGCTCGCCAAGTACAAGATCCCCAAAACGGTCGCGTTCGTCGACGCACTGCCCAGCAACGGTACCGGCAAGGTGCTCAAGTCCCGGCTCCGCCACCAGCACGGCACGGCCCACGAGGAAGGAGGGACCCGATGATCTCCAACCCGACCGATCCCCGGACCGCGGAGTTGCTAGCGGCGAGCGTCGATGATGCGTCCCGCCGGATCCTGCTGCGCGAGGCGCACGTCGTGCGCATGGACGAGGGG
>DASTKA010000435.1:0-2654 GCA_035716165.1 Mycobacterium sp.
GCCGCATCCAGGACGGCGATCTGGTGGCGTTCTCCGCCGGAGTGCTGGCGGGAGGTTACGTCGGCGAAGTGGGCCGGACCTGGCCCGCCGACAACCGGCGCGTACCGGGCGGCGCGGCGGACCTGCACGGCCGATGGGAACACCTGTGGGACAAGCTGATCGCCGCCTGCCGGCCCGGCAAGGATGCGAGCGCACTGCTCGCCGCCTACCGGGAGGCGGGCGAGCCCGATCCGCCGATGCCGGTGGCTCGCGGCCTGGGTATGGGGTTCGACCCACCCGTCGTCTCCAAGCACCTGCCCGCCACCGCGGCCGGCGAGCGTCTGGAGCCCGGCATGGTGCTGGCCGTGACGGGCTACGTGTGGGAAGAAGGAGTCGGCGCGGTATTCGGGCGAGAAGCGGTCCTGATCACCGCCGACGGGCCCGAAGTGCTTACCGCAAGCCCGTTCTGGCGGCCCTGACCGTGCCCGAGCCAGCGGAGCCGGCGGCCGAAGAGATAAGAAAGAAATAGTGACGCACCGTCGCGTCGAACTGCCGCTCGACGGCTACACCGTGATCGATCTGTCCTCCGGCATAGCCGGCGCATACTGCACCAAACTGCTCGCCGACGGTGGCGCAGATGTCGTGAAAGTCGAGGCGCCAGAAGGCGACTGGCTGCGCGGCTGGTCAGCTTCGGGCGCCACCATTCCGACCGGCGGTGACGGCGCCTTGTTCAGCTTCCTGGCCGGGGCGAAACGCAGCGTCGTGGCCGATCCCGCCGGCGACGACGATACCGAGCTGGTGAACCGGCTGCTGGCTTCCGCCGACGCGGTGGTGTGGTCGGCCGGCTCGACAGTGGCAGAGCACCCGGACTTTACGCCGTACGCCATCCACGGCCGCCACCCGCATCTCACCGTCACCTCGATCACACCGTTCGGGCTGGAAGGCCCATGGCGCGGCCGCCCGGCGACCGAGTTCACCCTGCAGGCGTGGTCAGGCGGAATCGTCGGGCTGGGCCGCGGCGAGCAGGAGCGTCCGCCGGTCTTCGTCGGCGGTCAGGTCGGTGAATACCTGGCCGGCGTCTACGCAAGCGCGGCCACCTTGGCGTCCCGATGGCGTCGAATCGATGGCGGGGCAGGCGAACTGCTCGACCTCTCGATGCTCGAGACACAGATCCTCTGCCTCACCTATTACCCGGTTTCCTACTTCGAGGTGCTCGGCCGGCCGTGGCGAGACATGCGACGGCCGACGATTCCCGGAGTGGCTCAGGCCAAGGATGGTTTGGTGGATCTCGGCTGCGGGACCGCGCAGCAATGGTTCGACCTTTGCGCGATGGTGGGTCATCCGGAGTGGATCGATGAGGAATCGCCGCTGTCGATCACCGAGCAAGCCAACATTCACGCCGAGGAGCTTTTCGCCTGGCTGGCGGACACCCCGGTCGACGAAATCCGGGAACTGGCCTCGGCCTTCCGTATTCCCAATGCGCCGGTGGGCAACGGCGCCAACGTCGCGTCCTTTGATCAGTTCGTGGAGCGCGATTCGTTCGTGCGCAATCCGCGCGACGGCTTCCGGCAGCCGAGCCACCCGTATCGAATGCGGCCCGCACAATTGCGCCCGCCGCAGCCGGCGCCGCGGCTGGGCGAGCACACCGAGTACTTCCGCGCCGCGAACCTTCCGGCACGGCCGGCGCCGGCCGGTGTTGCGAAAGCACTGCCCCTGAACGGGCTTCGGGTGCTGGACATGACGACCTTCTGGGCGGGACCCTGCTGTACACATTCGCTGGCGTTGCTCGGTGCCGAGGTCATTCACGTCGAATCCACCCGCCGGCCGGATGGCGCGCGGATGATCGCCGGCATACCGATCACCGAGGACCAGTGGTGGGAGAAGTCACCGATCTTCGAGGCCCTCAACACCAACAAGAAGGGCCTGACCCTGGACCTGCAGAGTCCGCGCGGGCGCGAATTGCTGCGTGAGCTCATCGCGACGTGTGATGTGATCGTGGAGAACTTCACGCCGCGGGTGCTGGACCAGATCGGGCTGGATTTCGCTACCGTTCAATCGATTCGGCCGGACACCGTGCTGGTGCGGATGCCCGGCTTCGGCCTCGAGGGCCCATGGCGCGACAACCCGGCGTTCGCCTACGTCATCGAATCCGCGTCCGGCGTGAGCTGGCTCACCGGCTACCCGGATCGCACGCCGTATGACCCCTATTCGATCGGTGATCCCAACGCGGGTGTGCACGCGCTCAACGCGATACTGCTCGCGCTCGAGCACCGGCGTCGCACAGGCGAAGGCGTTTTCGTCGAGGCAGCGATGGTGGATGCCGCACTGAGCCTCTCGGCCGAACAGGTCATCGAGTACTCGGCATATGGGGCGCTGCTGGAGCGCGCCGGCAACAGGGGACCGACCGCCGCCCCGCAGAACCTCTACCTCAGCGCCGAGATCGATGAATTCGGCCGGCCGGACAGTTGGGTCGCCATCGCCGTGGCAACCGACGATCAGTGGGACGGTCTGCACCGCGCCCTTGGATCACCTTCCTGGGCAACCGATCCCAGCCTCTCAACCGAATCAGGCCGGCGCCTGCACCAGGATCGAATTGACGAGCAACTCGCGGCGTGGTGCCGGCATCGCACCCGCGACGAAATCGTCAAGACCCTGTGGGACGCCGGCGTGCCGGT
>DASTKA010000436.1:0-2246 GCA_035716165.1 Mycobacterium sp.
TGCACCCGCGCGGACGGGTTGGCGTTCTTCAGGTCGTGGATCAGCTGCGCCAGATCTTCGATGGAGTAGATGTCGTGGTGCGGCGGCGGCGAAATCAGGCCGACACCGGGGGTGGAGTGGCGTACCTCGGCTACCCACGGGTACACCTTGTGCCCCGGAAGCTGGCCGCCCTCACCGGGTTTCGCACCTTGGGCCATCTTGATCTGGATGTCGGTGCAGTTCGTCAGGTAGTGCGACGTGACGCCGAACCGTCCGGAGGCAACCTGTTTGATCGAGCTGCGCCGCCAATCGCCGTTGGGATCGCGATCGAACCGCTTGACGTCCTCGCCGCCCTCACCGCAGTTGGACCGACCGCCCAGCCGGTTCATCGCGATGGCCAGCGTCTCGTGCGCCTCGGCCGAGATCGAGCCGTAGCTCATCGCCCCGGTGGAGAAGCGCTTGACGATTTCACTGGCGGGCTCGACTTCGTCCACGGGAATCGGGGGGTTGATCCCGGCCCGGAACTTGAGCAGGCCGCGCAGCGAAGCCATCCGCTCGCTCTGGTCGTCGACCAGGCGGGTGTAGTCCTTGAACACCTTGTACTGGCCGGTGCGCGTGGCGTGCTGCAGCTTGAAGACGGTCTCGGGGTTGAACAGGTGGTATTCGCCCTCGCGGCGCCACTGGTATTCCCCGCCCACCTCGAGTTCGCGGTGGGCCCGCTCGTCCGGGCGGTCCAGGTAGGCCAGCGCGTGCCGGGCGGCGACGTCGGCGGCGATGTCGTCCAGGGTGATGCCGCCGATCGGACAGCTCAAGCCGGTGAAGTACTCGCCCAGCACGTCCTCGGAGATGCCGACCGCCTGGAACAGCTGGGCACCGGTGTACGACGCGACCGTCGAAATGCCCATCTTGGACATGACTTTCAGCACGCCCTTGCCGGCGGCCTTGATGTAGTTGCTCAGCGCCTTCTTGCGGTCAATGCCTTCGATGACGCCTCGATCGAGCATGTCCTCGATGGACTCGAAAGCCATGTAGGGGTTGATCGCCGCGGCGCCGAAGCCGACCAGCGCGGCCATGTGGTGGACCTCGCGAGCGTCACCGGTCTCCACCACCAGCCCGACGTGGGTGCGGGTGCGGTCGCGCACCAGGTGGTGGTGCACCCCCGCCACCGCGAGCAGCGACGGGATCGGCGCCATTCGTTCGTCGGATTCGCGGTCGGACAGGATGATCACTCGCGCGCCGTCGGCGATCGCCGCCGACGCCTGCGCGCGCACCTCCTCGAGCGCGGCGGCCAGCCCGGCACCGCCCTCGGCGACCGGGTACAGGCAGCGGACCACCTTGGAACGCATGCCGTGCGGGCGGCCGTTGACCTCCGCCTCGGGGTCGAGGTTGATCAGCTTCGCCAGCTCGCGGTTGCGCAAAATCGGCTGCGGCAACGCGATCTGGTGACACGAGCGCTCGGTCGGCGTCAGAAGGTCGCGCTCGCCGCCGGTGGTGCCCTGCAGACTGGTCACCACCTCCTCACGGATGGCGTCCAGCGGTGGGTTGGTCACCTGCGCGAACAGCTGCTGGAAGTAGTCGTAGAGCATCCGGGGGCGCTGCGAGAGGACCGCGACCGGGGTGTCGGTGCCCATCGACCCGATCGGCTCTGCGCCGCTACGCACCATCGGTGCGACCAGGAGGTTGAGTTCCTCGTAGGTGTAACCGAATATCTGCTGCCGCTTCACCAGTCGGTCGTGGGGCATCCGCTTGTAGTTGCCCTGCGGCAGGTCATCGATCGCGACCAGGTTCCTGTCCAGCCATTCCTGGTAGGGGTGTTCGGCGGCCAGCTCCGCCTTGATCTCCTCGTCGGCGACGATGCGGCCCTGCGCGGTGTCGACCAGGAACATCCGGCCGGGCTGCAGGCGCATCTTGCGCACCACCGTCGACGGGTCGAGATCGAGCACGCCCGCCTCGGAGGCCATCACCACCAGACCATCGTCGGTGACCCAGATCCGCGACGGGCGCAGACCGTTTCGGTCCAGCACGGCGCCCACCACGGTGCCGTCGGTGAATGTCATCGACGCCGGGCCGTCCCACGGCTCCATCAGCGATGCGTGGTACTCGTAGAACGCCCGCCGGGCCGGGTCCATGGACGGGTGACGCTCCCACGCCTCGGGGATCATCATCAGCACCGAGTGGGCGAGGCTGCGCCCGCCCAGGTGCAGCAGCTCGAGCGCTTCGTCGAAGCGTGCGGTGTCCGAAGCGCCCGGGGTGCAGATCGGGAACAG
>DASTKA010000437.1:0-3837 GCA_035716165.1 Mycobacterium sp.
GTGGGTAGCGGCAGGCGCGGCAGCGATCGGCCAATACTGGGCATGGTGACCTCCCTGGGGAAGCCCGCCCAGCGGGCCGCTACTGCGGCGCGGTCACCGGACGGGACACCGGAATACGCAACAGCTGCGGCGCGGCGGAAATCCCCCAGATCCAGACCATCGCGGCCGCGCCGCTAGGACTAGGAGGCTCGCCCTGCACGGCGCCCCACCTCCTCTTGCCCACGGTCCCTAGCCCACGGCGCCTCAGACAACACCGATCGGCCTGACGTGCAAAACCCTACCCGTCCACCGGATACGGTGGTCACGTCTGTGGCGATATGCGGTGCCGGTGGTGCGCACCACGACATCGGCGCCGGCCCACCACGCAAACCGACCCAACCCCGGCTTGTGACCAGCGGCAACCCGGTGGCGGCGCCGACGTGTGACCCGGGTATCTGCTCGACCTTGTTACCGTCGTCGACGGCGCGAAGGACAACCCCACGCTCGGCGGCCTCGGTGGGGGCTAAGCAGGTCACCAGGGGCAGACGATGGGGGGTCAGCATCGCGTGAGGCGCACGGCGGTGTTCTGGTTGACTGGGTCAGCGCTTCGCCGCAGCAACCGGCGGGGCAGCGCGGGTGGCTAATCGTTGACATCCGGCGGTGACGCGGACGGCGGGGGGCAAGGTGACTATGGCGGAATGCGGCACCGAGGAGCCAGCCACGCCCAGCTGCGACCGCCTTGACCATGCGCGGTCGGTGTCTCCGGTGGCGTGGGGTACGCCGGTGCGGGCGTTGAGCCCGGCCCGGGCGGTGTCGGTCTGGTCCCTCGTGCTGCTGATCATCGTTGTGCTCACCGCTGGATGCGCCTCCCCGGGCCCGGGTCAGGAGCCGTCCAACAATCAGGGCCAGCAGCACAGACCTCCACAGGGCCCGCCAGAAGGGCAGGGCCCGCTAGAAGGGCAAGGGCGCGGCGAGCAGGGCTTTGGGATGCTAGGCGTGGGTTCGCACCTGCCGTCAGATCAGGAGTGCGCCGCCCGAGTCCAGCACGACCGGAACGATCAGCAGGAAGCCCGGCCGGAGAACACCGCAGCTAACCAGTTCGTGCCTGACCAGGTGGCGATGCCGATCTGGAAGAACTTCACCGCTAAGGCCAACCAGGAGTTCGTCTCTCGCGTCGACGGCCACTTCAGCGGCACTACCGAGCAGATCCTTGATTGGGGGGCCTGCAAGTGGGGCCTGCCCGCCGACCTGCTCAAGGCGGTGGCGGTCCAGGAAAGCGACTGGCGCCAAAGCACCACCTCCGACGAATCCAACACCCCCCAAGACTGCGTCGGCAGCGCCACACCACCCTGTCCGACCAGCTTCGGGATCATGCAACTCAAACACACCGTGTTGCCCGGCTCCTACCCACTCTCGGCGCAAAGCACCCCTTTCAACGTCGATTACTACGGCGCCCGCATCCGCGCCTGCTACGAAGGCTGGGTCACCTACCTCCACGACGACTACGGCGACGACTACCACCCCGGCGACATCTGGGGCTGCATCGGCTGGCACTGGTCCGGTCATTGGAAAGACGCCGGCGCGGCACGCTACGTCGACCGGGTCCACCACTACCTCGACACCCAACCCTGGCGCGACTGGGCCAACCACAACCACTGACGACGAACAGGCGGGCGTGCGTCGGCGCCTACCAAGTCATCGACCGCGCGGTGACCTAAAGCAAGGGAGTACGGCGAGCACCACAATCCCGACGCGGACTCCCCAGCCATCCGGCGATCCCGCAGCCCACCAGCGCCACGAGAGAACTGACACCGAGCCGGAAACCCATGCCGAGCAACCCCGCGCAACGACCCCTGGACGCCCATCCTAACCTTCCCGAACCGGCTTAGCGTGCGATCCGGTTACGGCCCCCCGGATGGCGGCCAACACCAGGGTCGAACGGGGAAACGCTCTATCGCAATGTCGGCGCCGAGTCAGGGTCGTGATCTGCTGAGCGGTTGTCCGACGGGTGGTGGTCTATGGAGTGTCGGTGGTCGTGTTCCGACTCGCCGGATGCTGGATGCCTTTAGCGATCCGGGTGATCGCGCTGTTTGTCGCGGTTTTTTGTTACTTTCCGTGACCGCGACCGGAAATCTGCGTAGTATGTGTAGTAAACTTGAGAGCGTGATTACTCTGGGCATTATCTTACTGATCGTGGGATTTCTGATCCACAGCGCGATTCTGTGGGGCATCGTGATCATCCTGCTCGTGATCGGCGCGATCCTGGCTCTCCTTGGCGGTCTCGGACGCGCCGTGTTCGGACGACGACATTATTGGTAAGTAGCTGTAAATAAATAACTAATCTCGATCGAGTGAACTTCTTCGTGTCGCGTGTCATTTCGGCCGACGGTACGAGCGAGGTGGAAGAATTCGCAATGTGGCGATCAGGGATGATGGCGCGTTCTGGGCGATGAAAGCGCGTTTGGCGGATCTGTTGCCTCGCTTGAACGAACGTGATCGACGGTTGGCGCTGGCGACGGAGGCAAAATCGTGGGGCCGCGGTGGAATCAATGCCGTCCATGAAGCCACTGGCGTATCGAAGGCGACGATTCGACGCGGCAAAATCGAGCTCGACAACGAGCCCACGGAGCAGCCATCCGATCGAGTCCGAGCACCGGGAGGCGGCCGAAAGAAAGCCGAAGTCACCAATCCAGAACTGTTAAACGAACTGGAGAATCTGACCGAGCCAGACACGCGGGGAGATCCCGAATCGCCACTGCGGTGGACCACGAAATCGACCCGTAGACTCGCCGAGCAATTGACGGATGCAGGCCACCCCATCAGTCACACCGCCGTCGCCAAACTCCTCCGCTTCCTCGGCTACAGTCTGCAAAGCACCCGCAAGAAGATGGAGGGAAGCCAACACCCAGACCGCGACGATCAATTCCGCTACATCAACAAACTAGCCACGGAGTTCCTCGCCTCAGGCGACCCCGTGATCAGCGTTGATACCAAAAAGAAAGAACTCGTCGGACAGTTCGCTCAGGCTGGCCGGGAATGGCATCCCCAGGGTGAACCGGCCGAGGTGTCCACCTATGACTTCCCCGAACAAGCCGACGGCAAAGCCATTCCCTATGGAGTCTACGATCTGGCCAATAACAGCGCCTGGGTCTCCGTCGGCATCGACCACGACACCGCAGTCTTCGCCGTCGCCACGATCGACAAGTGGTGGCAGTACATGGGCAAAAAGAAATACCCCAACGCCCGCCGAATCTTCATCACCGCTGACGGCGGCGGATCCAACGGACACCGACTCTGGCTCTGGAAACACGAACTCGCACGACTTGCCACGACAACTGGGCTGGACATCATCGTCTCCCACTACCCGCCCGGCACCAGCAAATGGAATAAGATCGAACACCGACTCTTCTCCAGAATCACTCAAAACTGGCGCGGACGGCCACTCGAAACTTACCAAACCATCGTCAACCTCATCGCCAACACCACAACGACCACAGGATTGACCGTCCGCTGCGAACTCGACCCCAACCTCTACCCCACAAAAATCAAACTCACCAACCCGCAGAAAGAGTCAATACCCCTAACCCGACACTTTTTCCATGGCGACTGGAACTACACCATCACGCCCGGTATAGAATAGGTTATTTAATTACGACTCCTAAGGCTCCCGCCGCGTTGATGAGATGTGGTTCGGCGACGACGGTGCGCTAAGCCGGCGAAAATGGTGACACCCCGGGCCGGCGAGAGCCCAGCGCCAATCCAGAGGAGGACTGTGGGTGACCGGTGACCCGTCGACGTCTTGATCGGAGGCATGGACGCTCGGTGGGTCACCGGCCACCTGCTAGCTGCTCAGCCTTC
>DASTKA010000438.1:0-7414 GCA_035716165.1 Mycobacterium sp.
CCGGGTCCCGCGTCGGTGGTCCGGTTTAGGCCCTCGATGTGGGAATTGGGGAACACCGAGGTGTAGAACGTGGCGGCCTGCTCCAGGTTGTCGTCGAACCACAATGACGGGGTGATCGATGGCATGTTCGGGGCCTCCTTGGTGGCTGGTTGGTCTCTGCCATTGATAGACCTCCTCAGCGAGGAAAACTCACCGGGTGTCCACCCGCCGACCAGTGCTTAACCGGCCTATGTAACGTCAGATCCCATGAGTACCGTCAGCAGCGGTCCCGAGACGGTTGAGTTTGCCGGTGTCGACGGGATCACCCTGGTCGCCGACGAATGGAATGGCGGCTCCGACGGCGCCGGGCGGCCGAGCATTCTGATGTTGCACGGGGGCGGCCAGAACCGGTTTTCCTGGAAGAACACCGGCCAAACGCTGGCCGACGAGGGGCTGCACGTGGTGGCGCTGGATTCACGCGGCCATGGGGACAGCGCGCGCTCGCCCGAAGCCGACTACGAAATCGAGACGCTCACCGCCGACGTCATGCGGGTGCTGAACGCGATCGACCGGCCGGTGACGATCATCGGGGCCAGCATGGGTGGTCTGACCGGCATCCTCGCCGCCCACCGGGCCGGTCCGGTGAAGGTGACCCGATTGGTGCTCGTCGACGTGGTCCCCCGATTCGAAAAGGGCGGCAGCGCACGCATCCGCGACTTCATGTTCAGCGGCCTCGACGGCTTCGACTCGCTCGAGCAGGCGGCCGACGCCGTCGCCGCTTACCTGCCCTACCGAAGCAAGCCGCGCAGCCCCGAGGGGCTGAAGAAGAACCTGCGCCTGCGCGACGGCCGCTGGTACTGGCACTGGGACCCGGCGTTCATGACGAAGCCGGGCGACGATCCCGAGCTGCGCACCGAGAGCTTCGAGCAGGCCGCCAAGAACCTGTCGATCCCCGTCTTGCTGATTCGCGGCAAGTTGTCCGACGTGGTGAGTCCCGAGGGTGTTCGGCACTTCTTGGCCACCGTCCCGCGCGCCGAGTTCGTCGAGCTGTCCAACGCCGGACACACCGCGGCCGGCGACGACAACGATGCGTTCAGCGACGCGGTGGTGGCGTTCGTCAATCGCCGCTAGCTGATGGCGGCGACTAGCTAGTTCGCGGGCTTTTCCGCGTGTCCACCGAACTGCTTGCGCATCGCCGAGAGCGCCTTGTTGGCGAAGTCGTCGAGTGAACGCGAGGCGAAGCGGGACTGCAGCGCGGTCGTCAGCACCGGCGACGGCACGCCCTCGTCGATCGCCGCGATGGCGGTCCACCGGCCCTCCCCGGAGTCCGAGACCCGGCCGGAGAACTCCTTGAGGTCGGGCGAATCATGTAGCGCGATCGCCGTCAGGTCCAGCAACCAAGAGCCGATGACGCTGCCCCGGCGCCACACCTCGGCGACCTCCGGGATGTCGAAGTCGTACTGATAGAACTCGGGGTGCTCCAGCGGAGCGGTTTCGGCGTCACCTTCCTGCACCTGCTTGCCGATGTCGGCGTTGCGCAGAATGTTCAACCCCTCGGCGAGCGAGGCCATCATTCCGTACTCGATGCCGTTGTGCACCATCTTCACGAAGTGCCCGGCGCCGGAAGGTCCGCAGTGGAGGTAACCCTGCTCCGACCGCGCGACCTCGCCATCGCGACCCGGCGTGCGGGGCGCTGCGTCGACGCCCGGTGCGACGGTGGCGAAGATCGGCTCGGCCTGCAGGAAAGCCTCGTCGTCGCCGCCGATCATCAGGCAGTAGCCGCGTTCCCGGCCCCACACGCCGCCGCTGGTGCCGCAGTCGAGTAGGTGAATGCCGTTCTCCGACAGTGTTTTCGCGTGGCGGATGTCGTCGCGGTAGTAGGAGTTGCCACCGTCGATGACGATGTCGCCCGACTCCAGCGTCTTCGCCAGTTCCTCGATGACACCCGTCGTGATGGTTCCGGCCGGCACCATCACCCAGACGACCCGCGGCGCCATCAGCTTCTCGGCGAGCTCCTGCAGCGAGCCCGCTCCGGTGGTCCTTTCCTCCCCCGCCATCGCCTTGACCGCGTCGGGGTTGTGGTCGTAGACCACGCATTCGTGTCCGCCCTTGGCGACGCGGCGGACGATGTTCGCGCCCATCCGGCCGAGGCCGATCATCCCAAGCTGCATCGTGGGTGTCTCCTTACTGTTCGGTGGGCTTGCTGCGCGGCAGCCACGGCTCGTGCCAGCTGTGGTGACCCCGCACCAGCGATTGCGCGGCCTCGGGTCCCCACGAGCCCTGGTCGTACTGGTGAATACGGCCCGGCTTGTCGAGCACCGGCTGCACGATGCGCCACGTCTCCTCGATGGCGTCTTCACGGGCGAACAACTGGCGATCTCCGTTGAACGCGGCATAGAGCAACCGCTCGTAGGGCCGGACCGGTTCGCCGAGATCCTCGGCGAACGAGGAATCCAGGTGAACGTCGTGCCATGAATCGCCGGCCTGGGCGGACAGCTGCAGCCGCATCCCGGGATCGGGGTCGATGCGCAGCACGATCTGGTTGCATTCGGGCGGCCGGCGGTTGGGCAGGAACGAGAACCCGGGAACGTGGTGCAGGAACATCCGGACCTCAGTCACCTTCTCCGGCAACGCCTTTCCGGCCCGCAGAAAGATCGGGACACCCGCCCAGCGCCAGTTGTCGATCTCGGTCCGCAGCGCGATGTAGGTTTCGGTGCTGGAATCCTTTGCCACGCCGGCGACGTCGGTGTAGCCGCGGTACTGACCACGGACGCAACGCTGCGGATCCAGCGCGGGCATGGCCCGGAATACCTCGGCCTTCTTGTCGTTGAGGTCGTCGTCGCCCGCACCGACCGGCGGTTCCATGGCGACCAGGGCAAGCACCTGCAGGAGGTGGTTTTGCACCACATCGCGAAGTGTGCCCACCGCGTCGTAGAACTTGCCGCGGTCCTCGATCCCGAAGTCCTCGGCCATGGTGATGTGGATCTCGGAGATGCTGTCGCGGTCCCACAGCTTGGCCAGCCCTTGGTTGGCGAACCGCAGGTATTGCAGTTCTTCGACGGGTTGTTTGCCCAAAAAATGGTCCACGCGCAGGATTTGGTCCTCGTCGAGCACCGCGCGCAGCCTCGAGTTGAGGTCGCGCGCCGATTTCAGGTCGTGGCCGAACGGCTTCTCCACCGCCACCCGGGCGCGCTCGAGCAGGTCGGCTTTCGCCAGGTTTTCCACGATGGGCGCGAACAAGGCCGGCGGCATTTCCAGGTAGTAGAGCGGATGGGAGTCCGAGGGGATTTTCTCGGCGAGCTGCTTGTAGAGATTGGCGTCGGTGACGTCGCCGTGCAGGTATGACAGCCGGCCCGCCAGGCGGTCGAACACGGCGTCGTCGAACGCCTCGCCCGATGCCTTGATGGCGTCCCGCGCCCGATCCTGCAGCTGCTCGATGGTGATGTCGTCACTGGCGACACCCACGATCGGGTGGTGCAGCATGTCGCGGCGCTCGAGCCGGTACAACGCCCGGAACGTCATCTTGCGCGCCAGATCACCGGTGATTCCAAAGATCACCAGCAGGTCAGATGGCTTACTGTCGTCGTCGGCCAAAACCGCTCCTCCCGAAAGTCACCTGATCCGGCTCCCTTGAGATCACTACCCGCGGCTGGCGCAATCAACACTAGACACCGCCGATAGGGCCGACAAGCTGGGCGGACCGCGGCCTTGAAAGGATGACCGGCATGGGTGACGCGCTGCACGTGGTGCTCTACGTTCTGGCCGGCATCGCCGCGATCGAGGGTGTCGCGCTGATCGTGCTGTGGCGGTTGCTGGTGCGCAGTCAGCAACAGCTCGACGAGCTGCGCCAGCGGACCGACGCCCGCAATCAGCTGCTGTCCGGTGGTCGCGAGGCCGTCAAGAGGGTGTGGAACACCGCCAACCTGATGCGCAAGGAGGGCTTCGGCGCGGCGGTGCGCAGCAGCATCGAGGATCTCGCGGACTGGGCCGAAGTCGAGCGACCGGACCTGGCCCGCGTCACCCCGGACGGCCGGGTGGTGATCTTGTTCTCCGACATCGAGGAGTCGACCGCGCTCAACGAGCGCATCGGCGACCGGGCGTGGGTGAAGCTGATCAGCTCGCACGACAAGCTGGTCTCAGGCCTGGTGCGGAAACGGTCCGGTCATGTGGTGAAGAGCCAGGGCGACGGATTCATGATCGCGTTCGCTCGCGCCGAGGAAGCAGTCCGGTGCGGTATCGATTTGCAACACGCGTTGCGCAGGGACGCAAACCGCAAGCGACGCGAGGAGATTCGCGTTCGGATCGGCATCCATATGGGCCGTTCGGTGCGCCGTGGCGATGATCTGTTCGGCCGCAACGTCGCGATGGCGGCACGGGTCGGGTCACAAGCGGTCGGCGGCGAGATCCTGGTGAGTCAGTCGGTGCGAGACGCTGTTTCGGATTGTGACGACATCGAGTTCGACGACGGCCGCAATGTGGAGCTGAAGGGCTTTTCGGGCACCTACCGCTTGTTCGCCGTTGCGTCTCCGGCCGATTCGGAGCCGGACTGACCCGCGTCCCCGTTGTACTCGGCCAACCGTTGATGTAGGCGATCCCTCACCTCGTCGGCGGTGTACGCACGCCGCTTGCGCTGGTCGCGGACGACCAGCGCGCCCCCGGCGACGACACCGGCGGCCCCGGCCAAGCCCAGCCACTTCCACACATTGCGCATGACACCAGGCTATGCGCAGCCGGGTCGTGATGGCCCCGTTGTGATTGACTTGTGTGCCCGCAACATACGGCGACGGATCACGCGTGACGTACAACCGGGCTCATATCGGCGAGGACATCAGCGAAAGCTGCAGCGGCGAACGGCCTTACACGAAAATGCTCACCCTGAACCAGGCGCTCGAAGAGACCCGCACCGGCGACCTTTGGCTGTTTCGCGGCGGCTCGGGACCCGATCGCGCCATCCAGACGCTGACCAACAGTCCGGTGAACCACGTCGGCATGACGGTGGCCATCGACGACTTGCCGCCGTTGATCTGGCATGCCGAACTAGGTGACAAGCTCGTCGACCTGTGGACGGGGACGAATCATCGTGGCGTGCAACTCAACGACCTTGCGCAGTCGGTGTTGCAGTGGTCTCAGCGCTATCACCAGCGGTGCTGGCTACGGCAGCTGACTCCGCCGGCCACGCGGGAGCAGGAAAACAAGCTGCTGCGGGTGATCGCGCGGATGGACGGCACCGCGTTCCCGACCACCATGCGCTTGACCGGCCGGTGGCTGCGCGGCCGGTTGCCGAACGCCTACGACTGGGTACGGGGAATCCCGGTGGTGGACACGAAGGTTCGAGAATCAACGGAGCGACGCAAAGAGCGCCAGCGGCTCGGCCTGGAAGTGGCCTATTGCGCGGAAACGGTGGCGATCACCTATGAGGAAATGGGATTGATCAGCACGGAGAAGTACTCCAACTACTTCGATCCGGGTTCGTTCTGGAGCGGTGACAAGCTTCCGCTCGCGCCGGGCTACGCCCTGGGCGACGAAATCGAGATCGCGATCGGCTAGCCGGCGATCAGCCGACCGACATCTCGCCCATCTCCGACCAGCCCGTGGCATCGATGGTCTGGTTGATGATCTTGGGCGTGGACTTCAGCGCCTGCGGGAGCTCTTGCATCGCCCGCTTGAAGTGATCACTGTTGACGTGGACGCCGCCCGCCTCGTCGTCGCGGAACGCCTCCACCAAGACGTACTCCGCCGGGTTGTCCAGGCTGCGCGACCACTCGAACCACAGATTGCCTTCCTCGGCACGAGTCGCTGCGGTGAACGATGCGACATGATCCGGCCAGCGGTCGGTCCAGTCGGGTTTGGTCTCGAACTTGACGACGATGAAGATCATTGCGGCCTGCCTCGGTTGGCTGCTTGCGGTCACGCCCGCCCGTTCTACGTGGGCAGCGCCAGCCTATCCGGCCCGTAAGCGGCGAAGCCGTTCTGGCGTGCAGTGCCTACATGATTTCCTCAGCGAATGGCTGGAGCAAAGTGTGCTCACATGCCACGGATGACACGTGAGCACACTTCGACCCTTCCGCCACTGGTGGCGTAGCTCACAAATCGATCAGCCAACGCGGCATTTCACTATTCTGCTGAACGGCGGGATCGTCGGCGCAGGAAGGCAGAAAACTTTTCCGCCATTTCCGACAATGTGTGTTCTATTTGTTATCGATCCGCAATTCCCGTGTGGCCGGAATAAAGGTAATTCAGACTGCCGAGGGAGGCGGGTCCGCCGGCGCCGGCGCTCCGATCAAAACGGCGGGCGGGGGTGGCGGGGCATCCGGCGCCGGTGGGGGTGGCGGGGCATCCGGCGCCGGTGGGGGCGGCGGGGCATCCGGTGGCGGTGGCGGGGCGTCCGGCGGCGGAGCGAACAGTGGCGGCGCGCCATCGTCCGGTGCCATCGGAAGGAACATGTGGTGGGTGAATCCGGCCTGGTAGGCGCCTGCACCGCCGAGGTGTACGCCGCCATGCTCTCCGCTGGAGACGGACGTTCCATCCGGCAGTGTCACCGCGGTGTGGCCACCGTTCCAGCCGATGACTACGGCGTTGGGGGCGGTTCCATATTGGAAGCCGCGTGCCAGCAATGCACCTTCTTCGTTTCCGGTGTTGAATCGACTTCCAAAAACGGGCCTGTCAGTCGCTGCATTCGCAATCCACGACGCGAGTCCCGAACAATCGGTACCGGCGGGCGAATCTCCACCCGCAATATAAGGGGTGCCGGAGACCTGGCTGATCAACGACATCAATGTTGCAATAACGACCATGGGCAGCGAGGCTAGCAATAACATTTATCGCAAACCAAAATTTGTGGCGCAGGTCATTCGGCTCCCGGAAAATGACGTGCGCCGCGCCTTCAGCAAACTGACTGCGCGCCGGTTATTTTCCCGGGCACACTACATGCGCCTCAGAGGCGCCGTGCCGCGGTTCGTCGGGGGCGCTGCCCAGCGCTCACCGGCTAAGCGGGGTCATGCCCTCGTTCGCTTTGCGCCGCCTCACGGTCGACGTCGGCCTGCTCCCGCTTCGCGCTGGCTCGCAGGCGGCTTCCCCGATCGTCCACGCGCCGGAGCCGCTCACGTTCGCGCTGCGCGGTCGTGCCCTCGCGTTCGTCTGCGCGCTGCTCGCGTTCGTCGGCCACCCGCTCACGATCGTCCGCTATTCGATCCCGCTGGTCGGCCACCCGGTCTCTTCTCCCGGCCTGGAATTCGCGTCGTCTGAGGTCGGCCTCGCAGCGGGCGAGAGCGTTTTCGCGCTCATCGAGCTCGTGAGCGCGACGTTCCAGCTCGGCGGGCGGCTCGACACGGTTCTCGGCGGCCACAGCTCACCCTAACGCTAGGCGGCCGGCGATTCGACCCGGCAAGGGCCGCTTGCCCCCGGCCAACGCCTGGTGACAGGCTGGATCAGATCG